>JASHWB010000111.1 GCA_030044295.1 Candidatus Acidiferrales bacterium | reverse complement strand
CACGAACCCCCGTTCATCCTAGACCGTTCGGGCAAGGTAGCGAGGGTTGAGAAGATTGGAGGCATCGTGCTGGGGCTTTTGCCAGAACAGACGTTTCCCGGCGGGACGCTGCAACTCGTCTCCCAGGACACTCTGGTCCTTTACACTGACGGCGTGTCTGAGGCTGTGGACACGGGCCTACAGCTCTTAGGTTCTGAGGCGATTCAGAGAGCACTCCAGCGCTCCGGGCGAGCACCCGCGAGTGAGGGGATCGTCAAAGCGATGCTGGAGGCTGTCCGCACATTTGTAGGAGATGCGAAGCAAAGTGACGACATCACCATTTTAGTCATCAAATGGAAGGAGCCAGCTAGGTAATTGCAAAGATTGACTGGGAGTCTGGTTTCAAACTGGAATAAATGGGCGTGTTCGTTCCATAAATTTTAAAGGCATCGATGTGTTCGCGCTCGAGGTCAAATGCTTATGGGTGAAATCCGGCGGATTGGGAGACGAGGAGCGTGCTCTTCTACGGACGCGTTTACGACGGAAGCAGGTAGCCGCGTTTTTTGCAAACTTGCCGCCGTACCTGACAGGCGTGGAAGCGTGCTTTTAGTCCCTCGTCGGTACAATTCTCCGCGGCAGCCAGCGATCACCCATGCGCTGGAGCCTAACTTTGCGCCACGAAATCATGCGACCCGGCGTTTCGTATTCGGTCCAACGTCGGTCCATTTCAAAGACGAGACAAGTGACGCGCGTTCCTGCAAGCGACACCAGAGGCGGCACTTAGAATTGTGTACCGCACTTCTTCTAAGCAGAGGGTCGGGAGTTCGAGTCTCCCCGGGCGCGCCATCCTTCATGTTTGGCCCGCTCAAAGATCAAGTCAAACGGCTTTCTGTAAGTGGGATAAACGTTTACGGCGTCCACAGCGCAGTTCTCCGACATACACGAGCCGACGGCAGGAAACGCGATTTACGTCTTCGCGTTGCCCTAGACTCTGGGCGGGGCTGCCGGGCACGTGGTTTCGAATTATGTAACCGAATTCGATGCGGGGCAGTCTAACGCTTCGTGCTGGTGTAATATTGCATGCATAACGTGGTAATCTTCTGACGCTGGACTGCGGGGGGGACACTATGAAGATCAATCGAAGAAAGCTGCTGTCGCTGATCGGCGTTTCTCCGGCGATCTTGGCCGGTTCTTCTCCAACTTTTGCTGAACCTGCGAAGAAAGCAAGGCCTGCGGCAGGCCCGGCGAAGATCGAAGCCGCGAACCCCAAGGGCATGCCGCCCGCGATTCAGCTGATTCCGATGGCGCCGCGCCTGAGCACGCTCGACGGAAAAACCATCTACCTCGTCTCAGACGGCTTCGCCGGAGCCGATCGCTTCCTGAATCAAATCGCGATCTGGTTCTCGAAGAACATGCCGAGCGTCAAGACCGTGTACCGCCTGAAAGCCGGGTCGTATTTCGATGACGACCCCAAGCTAATGGCCGAAATGAAAGCCAACGGCAACGCCATGATCATGGCGTATGGGCATTGAAGCACCTGCACCCCAGCGACCGTCGGTCACTGCGCACAAGTTGAGAAAATGGGGCTCCCCACCGCTCCCCTAGTCACGATCGCCTTCAAGGATCTCGCCAAGTCCAACGCCGCCAGCCGCGGCATGCCCGGCGAGCGCATCTGCTTCCTGCCGCATCCGATGACGAACAAGACGGACGCGGAGATGTACCAGGTCCTCCTGGGCAACGATCCGGTTACGAACAAGCCGCTGATGCCGGAAATCATAGACGCGCTCACCAAGCCCCTCACGGCCGAAGAAAGCAAAACCGGCTCGGTAGTCCCGGACACCGGCCCAGCTACCTACTCTGACACCGAGGATAATCTCCAGCGGATCTACCTCGATAACAACATGACCGACTTCATGCCCATCATCCTTCCCACCGAAGAAAAGGTGCAAGCGATGCTCAAGGGCACGAGCCATAAGCCCGACGAGGTTATCGGCACGTTGAGCGCCGCCCGCGGAGCTCAACCGTCGTGGTCCTTTACGGTCAGGCATGTGGCGATCAATGCCGTCATGGCTGGCGCGCGCCCGGAGTACCTGCCCACCATTTTGGCCATCGCCTCAACCGGGCAGCCCTCCCTGTTCAGTTCCACGTCTTCATTCTCCCGGATGCTGCTGCTGAATGGCCCGGTCTCCGACCAGCTCAAGATGAACTACGGCATCGGGGCGATGGGTCCGTTCGCCGAGCCCAATGCTGTGATTGGCCGCGCATGGACGATCCTTTCGAAGAACCTCGGCGGCTGCGGAATGCCCGGACTCAGCTACATGGGCACTCTAGGGTCCAACCTCAATTACAACAACATCTGCATCGCAGAAACGGAAAACAAGCTTCCCGACGGCTGGAAGCCGTTCCACGTGCAAAAGGGCTTCAAACCGGACGACAACGTGGTTAGCATCTTCAGCGGTTGGAGCCTGAACAACGTCGCCTGGTTCCCCGCGATGCCCTACCACGAACTGATCAACAACTGGCTGACGCATTTCTTCTCGTTCGGCACCAGCGCCGCCACGCTGCTGCTCGATCCAACCGTCGCCCGCGAGGCGAAGGAAAAGGGATTCAACTCGAAGGAAGAGCTAAGCGACTACTGGTCGAAGAACTCGAAGACGCCTGCGTGGCTCTACTGGGACACGCACAGGCCCCAGTTGAAGCAGGCACAGGCGGGCGTCGAGCCTTACGCCTCGTATCTGAAGATGGGCGACGCCGACATTCCGTTCCAGCGCTTCTACCGCCGAGGCCGTTTTGGCGGGCCGCCCGTTCCCAACCCGAAATCTTCGATTGAGATCATCGTGCTCGGAGGCGAGACCAACACCTACTGGGCTGGCGGGGACTTCAGCTACATGACGAGCGCTTCGATCGACAAGTGGACGTGACGATCCTGCGAGGATCGTCAGCCTGATGAGGCCGGCCATCGGTACGAGTCATTTCGTGTGCGTTGCGTATCATGGATCCGAGCCTCGCCCGGCTAGGTTCGACCTCTCGCTTCGCCTCCACACACGTCGCCATGATCTCGCCAACGGTATTGGCGAGTTGGATTCCATCGGCAAGACGCAACAGGTTTCAGCGCGTAATAGCCGAACGGCTGTTAGTTTCACATGATCGTGAATCTGGCCCATCGGCACCGATGCCGCCGCAAATGATTCTGGGTTGCGTCGTATGTCTCGGAAACCCGCGTCTGTGTAAGCTTCCCACCGAGACATCGGCTGCAAGTTTAAAGGCGAATCGTGGCGCGCCCGGAGAGATTCGAACTCCCGACCCTCTGCTTCGAAGGCAGATGCTCTATCCAGCTGAGCTACGGGCGCGCAAATTTATGGCGATTTTAGAACTTTCCCGTCTCAGTAGCCAGTTGTTCTACGTGTCTAGGGCAGGTCGTAGGCTAAACGCGCTAACGCTTTTTCAGGCAGGCGCCACTACGCGAGGTTGAACCGGCCGGTGCCTTTCACTTTTTCCGCGCCGGCGTCACGAAGCCGATCCTCGAAATCCATGCGGGATTCCGAGGCAGGATCGACCACTCCAATCAGGATCTTGCCATAGGAAACTTCAGGATCGTAAATATCGAATTTCCAGTGGAGCAGTTTCGCAGAGATGAGCAGTGCGATGATCGTCGCCAATATCGCTCCGAGCATCGTGAGTTCGTACGTGACGATGCCGCTGGGCCATTTAGAAACCAAAGGCATCCCGCCGGAAATAATGCGGGATGGGTATGCGACTTGCGTGTACCACGCCAGCAGGTATCCGCTGACGCCGCCCACTAGCCCACCCAAGGCCGCGATCCATGGCATTGAGCTCCTTCGATCTGACCGCGCAAATTCATATCCCTCAAACGGCTCTGGAGACATCACTAAAATACTGTCTCGCCGAACACCCGCCGATTGCAAAGCCTTCAGCCCGCGATCGGCTGAGCCAGGATCGGGAAACAGCCCGTAGATCGAATCGACGCTGGCCATTTTCAGTCCGCTCCCGCTTCTGCTTCGGATGCCGCCAAAATTGTCTCCAAATGCTCGCGTTCCACCGACTGCCCGGCCTTCAACTCCCAAACGGCGATGATCGGAACGACCTTGGCAAACAGCATGTACAGCAGCGCCATCGCGGCAAACGTTCCAGCCGTGATGATGATCTCCGTCCAGCTTGGACGATAAGTTCCCCAGCTAAAGGGAAGATATTTGCGCGTTAGCGACGGTACGATGATCAGAAACCGCTCAATCCACATGCCTATCACTACGCCAATCGACGCGATGACTGTTCCCGTAATCGTCCGCAGCTTCTTAATGGCCAGAATCGGCACAGGAAGCAGGAAGTTGCAGAAGACCATGGTCCAGAAAAGCGGTGCAAAGCTCCCTCGCTGGGTGACCCAAAATACCGACATCTCGTACTTCTCGTTGCCATACCAACCGGTCAACCGCTCGGAGAAAACGAAGTAGAACCACAAAAGGCTCATCACCAGCAGCAGCTTGCCTAGGTTCTGAAAGTGAATCGGGCGCAAGTACTCTTGGAGATGCAGGAATTTGCGCAGTCCGGCCATGGCAATGATTAGAGCAGCAATACCGCTGAAGATCGCGCCCGCCACGAAATAAGGCGCGAAAATCGTGGAATGCCACATGGGCACTGGCGCCATCGCGAAATCCCACGACACAATGCTATGCACCGATACCGCAACCGGAATGATCGCGATGGCCATGATGTGCATCGCCGTTTCCAGCCGGTGCCATTGCTTCGGCGTGCCGCGCCAGCCCAGCGCCAGGAATCCGTACACCCGTTTTCGGAACCCAGACGCGCGATCGCGGATCAGCGCGAAGTCCGGCAGCATCGGCAGCAGCAGAAATGTGACGCTGCCGATCAGATAGGTATTGATGGCGAAAAAGTCCCATAGCAGCGGCGAGCGGATGTTCGGCCAGATGCCACGCTCGCTCGGATACGGAAAGAGCCAGAATGCCAGCCACGGACGCCCCAAGTGAATTATCGGAAACGATGCGCCGATCGACAGGGAAAAAACAGTGATGACCTCAGCGCAGCGCGTTACGGGACGCCGCCACGTTGCGTTGCAGAGCCGAAGGATCGCGGAAATCAGCGTCCCTGCGTGGCTCAATCCGATCCAGAAAACGAAGTTGGTGATGTAAAACGCCCAGAACACGGGACGGTTCAGGCCGGTAACGCCAAGCCCGTCATAAATTTGACGGCCGAACATGGAGCCCGCCACGATCACGACCGCCAGGAAAATCGCAAGCGCTACGAAGTAACGCGGCGAAACCACGGAAAGCGGTCGCAGCAAATCCTCGTTAATCTGCTCAGGCGTTTTCGTCGCCATTCCACGATTCCCGTTGCAAGTACGTGATTTTGGGCCTTGTTCCAAGCTCTTCCATAAGCTTGTTTCCGCGGCTCGATGCCGCCATTCGCGACGCTCGACTGTGCGGATCGCTCAGATCTCCGAACACCATCGCGTTCGTTGGGCAGGACTGCACGCATGCAGGCTGAATTTCGCCGTCTTTTACGTCCCGCTTTTCGGCTGCCGCCTCGATTTCCGCAGCTTTGATGCGCTGCAGGCAGAACGTGCACTTCTCCATCACGCCCACTTCCCGGACGGAAACGTCTGGATTCAGCTGTAGGTCCAGCGGCTTATCCCAGGCGGGATTATAGAAATTGAAGAATCTGACGTTGTACGGGCACGCGTTCGCGCAATACCGGGTGCCAATGCAGCGGTTATAAATCTGACCGTTGAGGCCCTCGTCCGTGTGATAGCTGGCAAATGTCGGGCACACGGGTTCGCATGGGGCCGCGTCGCACTGCTGGCAAAGCACCGGCATGAACTTCACCTTCACGTCCGGAAAGTCGCCTTCGTAATAACGCTCCACGCGAATCCAATGCTTCGCCCGGCCACCCGCCGCCTGTTTGTCACCAACCGTCGCGATATTGTTTTCGGCATGGCACGCCACCACGCAGGCCTCGCAGCCCGTGCAGCGGTCCAAATCGATGACCATGCCCCATTGATGCCCCATTGGCTCTCCAAACTCCTCGCGTTTCGCAGCAGCTCAACGCTACCGGTGCTTTAAGTCCGGCGACTCCTCGCGCAAACTGGCTCCAAACAAGATCACGCTTCCTTCGCCGACCCGGGAAATCTTCACTCGCGTCGCGGCCCAAGCCAGCGCGCCTGTTCCTGCCACCGATATGGGCGCTAGAATCGAGATCGGATTCGCTCCTCGATTGCTGGCGTAACGAGTGAAACTTTCATGGCCCTGGCCGATGGGCATCGCGATTACATCCGGCGCAATTCCAGGCGTGATCATCGTCGGAGCTCTCAATGTCCCATGCTGCGAAGTGATTTCCACCAAATCCGCCTGCTTGATTCCAAGCTTGTTCGCGGTCGATGGATTCAACTCCACCCACGTACCCCACATCGCAGTAGACATTGGATCGGGCGCCTCTTGCATCCACGGCAATCCAGCCAGCGATCCGTCGTAAAGCATCTGCGAGGGGAACGGCATGAAGTAAAACGGAAACTCACCCGGATTGCCGTCGAATTGCGCTGGCGCGTACTTCACGGGAACAGCGGTAGATTTTCCCCCAGGCTCATTTGCCGCGGCCGGCTCTTCCGGCCCCCACCACCCCCCCTGCTGCTGCGCATTCGACCAAAAATCGTCGGCGGCCTTCGCGTCCTTTGAACCCTTTTCCTTGTAGAGTGCTGCGAAATCAGCCTGAATCGCATCGTCGTACGTTTTCCACGGCAGCGCCGTCGCGAGATTGCCGCCGAGCTCATGCGCTAAGTCGAGCAGCACGTCGGGCATCGGTCGCGTATCGTGTAGAGGGAGCATCGCCGGTGGCGCTACGCTCACCACAGTGCGAACTGAGCCCGAATCTGGCGTATCCTCAATCCACGATTCCAGCGACGAGTGATCCGGCAGAATCAGGTCTGCCAAAATACTGGTCTCGTCGATAAAGCTCCCGAAGCTGGCTATGAGCGGCGCCTTCTCCAGGGACTGACGCACCCGCCACGCTGCGGGCGTCGCAAACACCGGGTTTGCACCGTAAATCAGCAGGGCGCCAACCGAGCTCGGGTCGGATTCGAGTTGCGCCGCAAGAGCCTGCACGGCCGCCGCCCCCGAAGATTCCTGCACGCCAGACTTGCCACTCCCCGAATTCCACACTGAGCCGAACTGAATGCCGCCCGGCTTACCGGCACTTCCTAGCAAGGCATTCAGTGCGTTGGTAGCTACGGTATTGAACAAGCTGTTCGTATGCGCTGCCGCTGCATCACCAATCAGAGCCACCGCCGGGGCATGTGCCGCCGCCTCGTGCGCAATCCGCGTGATCGTCTCTGCCTTCACGCCGGTTTGCGCCTCGATTTTCTCCGGCGCGTATTCAGCCAATCCCCCCGACCAGCCCTCGACCAGCTCCCCAGCTGCTCCAGCGGAAGACGCGGGGCGCAATTTATCAGCGATCAGCACGTGCGCGATCCCGAGCGCCAGCAAGCCTTCCGCCCCCGGCGCGCACGCAAACCATTCATCAGCATTCGCGCCAGTCTGCGAGATGCGTGGCTCAAACTGAACGAATTTTCCGCGCGTCCCCGGTCGCCCTTGCCGCATCTGGCCATATCCGAGCGACTGCGCCACTGGCGAATTCCAGGTTCCCAGGAAATTCGCGCCAAATGAAATGATGTAATTCGCCTGGCTCAGATCCACCGTTGGCGGAGCATCATGACGGAAACTTGCTGCGTTCGCGGTACGGACCACGCGCTCGTCGAAAAACGCAAATTCAACGTATTGCGAATTCTTGAAGGCGCCCGTAAACGTCACCGCAATATTCTTCCGCTGCCCGCGCAAAGAACTCGTCAGGAAAACCAGCCGGCCGTGCGAATTCCCGCTGTGAAGCGACGAAAGCTGCGCCATCAAACGCTTCATCGCTTCATCCCAGGATATCGCCTTGAATTCTCCCGATCCGCGCGCCCCGGACCGCATCAGCGGCGTACGGATGCGGTCTGGGTGATAGGTCACCTGCAGGCCTGCCTGCCCCCGTGGACAGAGTTTGCCCTGATTGATCGGGTGTGCGGGATTCCCTTCCAGCTTTTTCGCCAAACCCATCTGCATAAGTCCCAGTTGCCCGTTGCGAACGACCTCCGCGTCGCCCTCCATCACGCGCACCAGCAAACCGCAGCCGGCGGGACACACCGTGCAGACGCTCGGCTTCCAGGTCGCCACTCCGGGGATCAAGTCTTCCTCCGGAATAAAGCGAATCAGCTGATGATCTGGACTTCCGCACGCGTCAAGCGCCGCTGACGCGCCCGTTATCGCCGAAATTTTCAGAAAGTCGCGTCGTTGCATTCGATTCTTCTCAACGGGCGGCACCGCGCCGCCTCCCGTACAGCCCTTCCGAAACGCCGACTTGCTCCGCAATCATTGCTGGCATAACACTCGCTTCCCTGCCTCTTCCGTGCGTTTAGTAATGGCAGGTCACACAATCCACTGGTGCAGCATGTTGCTGATGGCATTCCACGCAGAAACCCATCGTCAGGTTCACCGACCGTACTGCGACGGTCTGCTTGCTCATGTCGCCATGGCACGTTGAACACTGCACCCCCGCGCGAATATGCGGCGCGTGGTTAAAAAACACGTGCGCCTCCGGTGCGAACCCATACACGCGCTGCCACGGCACGTCTTCTCCCCGGTCGAAATACGCCGTTAGCTTCTTTATTTCCGGCTTGTTCTTCGCGATTACCCTGTGGCACGTCATGCAGAATTTCACGCTCGGAATTCTCGCGTCCGGCCCCTGGTTCACGCCTGCGTGGCACATGACACACTGCAGCCCGTTCGCAATGTGAATTTTATGTGGGAACTGGATGGGCTGCGTCGGCTGCGGACGATAATCGAAAAAATCGGCCACGGCGTCGCCAATGGTTTTGTGCGCCGGGGTGAAAACCGGAGAGCCGCTATCCTGAACGTCGCTAAATGGCCCGTTTTCGGCGGATAACTCACGCTGAACTACGAAGCACGCCAGGGCGATTGCGCCAGTGATTACCGCGATCCGGACCCAACGGTACAGACCGCGCCGAGATGAAGGCAAATGGTCCTCGTCCAAATAGCGTTCGTTTACGAACCCGCTATGCTACACATCCACTCCCCGGCTGTAAACGGCGATTTCCGTTTTACGAGATGCTGGCTGCCCTAATCGCGCTAGCAGAAATGCCAGCTTCATGGCACTGCACTGCTGGCGCGCGGCGAATGTGACTGACGTGCGTCGTCTCGGCAGCGTTTCAATTCATTTCTAGGGTTTGTTCCTCGGCAGCCAAAAATTGAAGCGCCGGCTGATTTCGATGCAGGAACCATCGATCCAAAATGACGTGTTGTGAAAACCAACCGTTCATTAGAAGCATACGCCCCAGTGACTCGATCCACGACGCCGGCAACCGTGAGCCAATCGCCGTCGAAATGTCATCTCCGGAATCGCCAAATCGAGCCGCCAGCGCAGCCCGGTACGGTTCAAGCGCCTCTGCCGTGTACTGGCCCATCGCTGCGCTAATCACTTTCGCGGCCAGCAGCCCCGACTCGATCGCTGGCCGAATTCCTTCTCCACTCTGCGAATACGCCAACCCCGCCGCGTCGCCGATCAACAGTATGCCGTCGCCCGCCAAATTGCGGTTCGTTTTTGAGTACAGCAAGTACGCGTGCCCGACCATCGAGCCAGGCAAATCGAACACAATTTTCTTCGCCCTGCGCAAAAACGCCACGAACTCAGCAACGTGCCCGGGTAATCCGCCCGGATCAAGCCGTCCCAACCCAATATTCAGAAAATTCTGCTTCCGGAAACACCACCCATAGCCTTTCATGTCCGCGCAGAAAAACAATTCCGGCACTTCGCCTTCCACTGCGCAGCCTTTGCGCTGCTCGTGGGTCATTTCGAATTCCATCTCCTGCGCTACAACGGCTGTTTCTTTGCGCGCATCTGCTCCTAGATGCCTGGCTACCGGACAAAAATGGCCTCCTGCGCCGATCACGATTCGGGCCGTGATTTCCCCGTTCACAATCCAGCGGTCGCCCGCTTTTTCGAGCTGCTTCAACGGCGTGCTTTGCAGCACCCGCGCCCCCGAGCGCTCGAGTAGGTACGCGTCAAACTCGCATCGCCGAATCCCATAGCTAACAGGCTTCCCGTAGCTGGTCTGCACCTCAGGCCCGCCAATGCGGCCGGTGCGAAATCCGGTCAGCGGCTGTAAAACGCGCTTCTTTCCATATTCCGCTGTATCGATTTTAAGTTCTTCGATTACCGCAGGCGTGATCCACCCGCCGCAGACCTTGTCGCGCGGAAAGGATCGTTTATCGATTATGACGGTATCAATTCCAGCCCGCCGCAGAGCCCACGCGCACGCGGACCCTGCCGGACCGGCGCCGACGATCAGGGCGTCGCATGCATCCATTTTTCTTCTTTCAACGCCAGCTGTAGGTCTTCGTATAAATGAGCACGCGTCCACGGCATCTGCCGGCAATTCGCTCCCGCAAACGCGATTTGAAACAGCTGCAACCCTCCAGACCGAAACGACGCAAGCGATCCGGCCAGATACAGCCTCCAAGCCCGCACGAACTCAGGCCCGAACATCTGCGTCACTCGATCCACGGATGATTCAAACCGTGCCAGCCAATGTTCCAGCGTCTTCGCGTAGTGCATCCTCAAATTCTCCACGTCGAGCACCGAATAGTTCCATGGCTCGAAAATCGTGGCCACTTCGCTCAGCGCCGGCGCGTATGCACCTGGAAAAATCCGCTTCCGCATCCAAGGGCTGAATGGATGCGGGTAATTGCGCCCGATGAAATGCAACAGTCCGCGCCCCCAATCCCCGACGGTACGGTGGATGACGCGGCCGAATTCCTCGTAGTGGCGCAACCCCACGTGCTCCAGCATTCCGACGGAGACGAACACATCCGGCCGCCCCGAAATGTTCCGGTAATCATCTTCAATAAACTCGACGCGATCGCCCAAACCTTCCCGTCTCGCCCGCTCCCTTGCATAGGCGATTTGCTCGTGCGAAATATTGAATGCTCTCACCGTCACACCGTAATGTTTTGCCATGTGGAGCGCCAGCGCGCCCCAGCCACATCCCGCCTCCACAACTTTCTCTCCGGGCTGCAGCTGCACTTTGCGGCAGACGTGATCCATTTTCGCCACTTGCGCATCCTCGAGCGTCGCCGAAATCGTCGGAAAATACGCGCAGGTGTACACCATTCGCTCGTCTAGCCAGAGCTTGTAGAAGTCGACGTTCAGGTCGTAGTGCCGGTGAATGTTCTGTCGCGATCCGCGCGTTGTATTGTCATTCACGCGGTCCAGCCACCATGATCGCAGGCGCGCGTACCACCCGGTCCTTCCTGCGCCCTGCATGGCCTGCATCAACTGTTCGAGAAACACGACCAAGTCGCCGCGTACCTCGATTCGCCCGTCGGAATACCCGTCGCCGAAAGCGATCTCCGGATCAAGTGCCAGTTCCGCGAGCATTCGCCGGTCCGAAACGACAATCGCCGTTCGCCTCAAACCGTCATTTGCACCGGCCTTACCAGCGGCCTGCCCGACGATCAGTTGGAATGGAGGATTCCCAGCCATTCCCAGGATTTTTCGCGTCAGCCACTGTTCCGTGGAAGAGAAGCTCATCGTGCCACCTCCGACTTCGAGCGGCCCTCAGCATCCGCTTGAACTTGCGCGTGAAAATGTGCAATTTAATTAATTCATAGGGCGCCGAAATGTCAATATTTCAGCATTTCCGTTCGCCGCCTCCTCCCACTCGCATCTCCGCCCGTCCAATCACGCTTCTGCATGCCGAATCTTGCGCACGGTTGCCGCAAACTGCCGCGAATCCCGCTTCCCCGCGATCCGCACGGTGCTCGCCTGCGGCCCCTTTTCGCCTTGCTCCTCGACAAAGTTCACCACGGTTCCAACCGTCAGCCGCTTGAACCCGCCGTTCAGCACGCTATCTCGATGGAAGTAGATTTCGCGCCCATCCGGCGCGGTAATGAAACCATATCCTTGATCCGAAAAAATCCTTTCCACCCGCGCCACTGGCGCAGGCTCGTGCGTTTTCACTTCCCGGCGCTGCTTTCGCGCGTAATCTTGCAAACGCCGGCACGCTGCCTCGAACGCCTGATTAATCGCCAGACGGAGGTTCTTCCGTGGCGCGTCCAGTTCCTCTTGTTTGCTCACCGCCGTTTCGCGAACTTGGCGCAGGCGATGCGCCAGCGTGGGCGCGCGCTTCACTACGATCTCCCCGCCCGGCAAGGTCAGATCGATCCGCACTCCGTATGCTGCACCCTTCCGTTTGTGCCGGTGCGGAACTTCTACCGCCACCCGGCATCCCATGATCGGCTTGTAAAACGTTTCCAGTTTCCCAGCCTCCGACCGGATCCAGTCCTTGACGTTCTCCGAAGATTCCATATTCCGAAAAGTGATCTGCATGGGCAACTGCATAGGCGAACTCCTGAAGGTGATTGCTAGCCCTCGGAGCGCTTGCACCGCGGTCAGCGCCGCCGTCCAGCGCTCCTGCCTCTATGATAATCCCGTCGCGTCGGCCCGAAACACTCGAAAGACGGCTTTTGGGGAGCGCTCACCGTACATTCGACACGGCAAACACGCGCGTTTTTACGGCGTTACCTCATGACAAACGGATTGGGAGCCTTCCCGACCGTATCGATCCACACGCTTTTGGTTTGCAAGTATTCCCGAATTGCATCGATTCCGCTTTCTCTTCCGATGCCGGACCGCTTATATCCGCCAAACGGAGACATGTAGCTCACGGCCCGGTACGTGTTCACCCACACGGTTCCAGCTTCTAGCCTCTCGGACATTACCATCGCTCGCCGAATGCTCGTTGTCCACACACCCGCCGCCAGCCCGTACATCGTGTCGTTCGCGATCCGTATCGCTTCCTCTTCGTCTTC
>JASHWB010000110.1 GCA_030044295.1 Candidatus Acidiferrales bacterium | reverse complement strand
GGGCAAGCCAAGGTGCTGGATTTCGGTCTGGCGAAACAGAATTCAGACCGCGCAGGCGCGGCTGATTTCGGCGGCGCGACACTCAAAACGGACGACCTGACGGCGTCGGGTGCGACGGTGGGCACAATTGCTTATATGTCGCCCGAGCAAGTGGCGGGGAAGCCGCTGGACGCCCGGACGGATTTGTTTTCGTTCGGCGCTGTGGTCTACGAGATGGCCACAGGACGCAAGGCGTTTGAGGGAGACACGAGCGGCGTAACGTTCAACGCGATTCTGGAGAAAAATCCCCCGCCCGCCTCGCGGCTGAACCCGGCGATTCCCGCACGGCTCGACGAAATTATCGCGAAGGCGCTGGAAAAAGACCGCGACGTGCGGTATCAGCACGCTTCCGATTTCAGCGCGGACTTGAAACGGCTGCGGCGGGATTCGAGCAGCGGGTCGGTGGCTCGCGTGGCGCCGGCTCCATCCGTTCCATGGTGGCGAAAGACGCCTGTACTGGCGGCTGGTGGCGCGATCGTCGTGCTCGCGATTCTTGGAGTCCTGCTCGGCCCGCGGTATCTCTCGTCCGCGCGAGGCGCGGCGGTGGGGTCCGTGGCCGTTCTGCCGTTCACAGGGGCGGGAGGCGGCGCCAACGCGACATTCCTAGATGACGGCATCAGCATCGGCGTGACGGACGCGCTCTCACAATTGCCGGGACTGCGGGTGATGTCGAGCAGCGCGGTGATGCGCTACATGGGGAAAACCCCCGATCCCAGGCAAGTGGGACACGACCTGAATGTGGACGCGGTGCTGACGGGAACGATCCAGCAGAACGGCGAGATGCTGTCGATCGATGCCGAGCTGGTGAGCGCCGCAGACGACTCGCAGATTTGGGGCGAGCAGATCAGCGAGAACATGGCGAACGTGTCTATGGTGCAGCAGGACATTGTGCGCGAGATTTCGGACAAGTTGCGTGTGAAACTCACGCCCGCTCAAAAGCAGCAGATGGCGCAAGCCAAGGCCGAGAATCCGGATGCGTACCGGCTCTACCTGCTCGGGCGTAAAGAGTTCGATGGATTCACTGCGTCCCATTTCACGAAAGCGGCGGATTATTTCCGCCAGGCCATCGCCGTAGATCCTACGTATGCGGCCGCGCACGCGGGCTTGGCGGATGCGAGCACGATGCTGGCGCTATTCAATTCTTCGATGTCGGCTTCGCTGCTTCCCACGGCGCAAACCGAAGCCGACGAGGCGCTGACGCTAGACCCGCGCTCCGCGGAAGCGCACGAGGCGCTGGCGCTATACGACCGGTCCACGTGGAAATTCCAGGGCGCTGAAGACGAATTTCGGCGCGCGGAGGAGCTGAACCCGAACTACTTTAACGCGCTGGAAGGCTACGCCGGTTATCTGGCCCGCGTGGGACGCTTCAGCGAAGCGATGGACCAAGCGCAGCGGGCTTTGGCGCTCAATCCTTTATCGAACACCGCTCAAATAGAGATAGCTCTCGTATTGGAATTGGAGCGCAATTATCCCAAGGCAATCGCTCAGAACCAACTGGTGCTGCAATCGGAACCCAATGACTTGGTCGCGAACAGTCAAATTAGTTCTTGCTACTTCTACACGGGGAACTACGACAAGTACGTGGAATCAGAGGAGCGATTGTTACGAGTCGCAGGGCAGCCCGAGGTTGCGGCTGAATTAAAGCGAGCGTACGCAAGCGGGGGAATCAAAGGTGTGTTTCGATGGGACATCACGCAGGATGATGACCCTTCAAAGGTGGGATATAACCCCATGGACGTCGCCGAGGATTACGCCGATTTGGGCGACAAGAACAATGCGTTTCTTTGGCTTGAAAAAGCCTACCAGCAGCACGCCGGGAACCTCATATTGCTGAAGGTGCAGCCCGACTTTGATAGCCTGCGGTCCGATCCGCGCTACGCTGATCTGGTGAAGCGCGTTGGGCTCCCGCAGTAGCTGCCGCTTTTGTGGCTCGCGTCGCTCATCGAGTTTCCTCACGCTGTGGAGATATGCGGTTTTGGGTGTTCGCATCCTACAGCAGGCCAAGGCCGAGTACGCGAAGCTGGCAGTCGGTGGGTTTTGAGCTATACTGCGGGCCACGTTACCTGTTGAATAATTCCGGACTGGAGGTGTGATATGCGATGGATCACGTGGACATTCGCAGCGGTGCTGACGGTCTCGCTGGCGACACCTGCGCGAGCGCGGCAGCAAAGCATTCCCGTGACGCCGCTGCCAGCCGGAACAGAGATGCCAAAGCCAACGCGCATTCGCGTTGGTGGCGATGTAGAAGCGCCAAAACTTACATCTCATGTCGCGGCCGTTTATCCTCCTATTGCTATTCAAGCGCATGTTACCGGCACGGTGGTTTTGCACGTTGTGGTCGCTTCGGACGGCACGGTAAAAGAAGCGACTGCGGTGTCTGGGCCGCCGCTGCTGCTGCAATCAGCGATCGACGCGGTGAAACAATGGCGGTACCAACCCACGTTGCTAAACGGCCAGCCTGTGGAGGTAGATACGACGGTCCATGTCGTGTACGCGCTAGCGGGCGAGTTGGAACAAGAGCAAACACCGTCCGTTCAAATTCAAGGTGCTGTCAGTGAGCCGCTTTCCAGCGGCGCGCAGCAAATCGATCCTCAATTGAAGGCAGATATCGCGAAAATGCTCGATAGGATGCACGCCCGCGAGACCGGGAAAGCCGCGTTTGAGAGCTTGTACAAAACGATCCGGCCGACCATTTTACGAACGCTTCCCGACACGCCAAACAAGGAGAAAATTGCCGACGCTTACGGCCAAAAGCTCGAAGACCTGATGACCTCGGCCGACTACACGGACGAGCTTGTAGAAATATACGCTAAGCATCTATCGGACGACGATA
>JASHWB010000109.1 GCA_030044295.1 Candidatus Acidiferrales bacterium | reverse complement strand
CTGAGTTATACATTCCAGGCATGCCAGACACCCAAACATCCGCTGTTGCTGCCGCGGATTCCGCGTCCGAGCCACCGGATTCGCGCGCGCCCATGCCAGCCAACTGGCGACGCGGATTCTGGAGCCTGATCGTCACGCAGTTCCAGACTGCGTTTAACGACAATGCGCTGAAATTCCTCGTCATTTACATGATCGTGGCGATGAATTTCTCCGAGCACCGGCGGGATTTCTTCGTGCTCGTGATCGGGGCGCTTTTTGCCATCCCCTTTATTCTATTTTCCATGGCGGGAGGTCATTTCGCGGACCGCCATAGCAAGCGCTCGGTGACGATCGGCACGAAGCTGCTTGAAATTGCCGTGATGGCGTTTTTCATTTTTGGCCTCTATATCCACAATCTGGCGTTGGAATGCTCCGGCGTATTCCTGATCAGCGCGGAGGCGGCGATCTTTGGTCCGTCGAAGTATGGATTGCTCCCGGAGCTTTTGCCGGAACGCGAGCTTTCATGGGGCAACGGCATCATCGAGCTCGGTACGTTTCTAGCGAGCGTCGGAGCGATGATGGCGGCCGGCTTCCTCGGCGATCGCTATCGCGGACGCGAAGCAATCGCCGGCGGGCTTTTACTTGGGTTCACGTGCGTCGGCTTGATCACCAGCTTCGGCATTTCACGAGTGCCGCCTGCCGATCCGCGGAAAGTATTCCGATGGAATCCGGCCGGAGATCTGGGCGCTCAGCTCAAAACCATTCGCGCAGATAGGGTTCTCGCGTGGGCTGTCGTCGGAAACACGTATCTCTACTTCCTCGCAGGCTTATTGCAGCTGGTCATCGTAATTTACGGACACGACGTATTGCGCGTCGACGACACGCATACGGCATATCTACAGGCAGCAGTCGGCATCGGTATCGGCATCGGCAGTGTTGCCGCGGGATATCTTTCCGGGGGAAAGATCGAGTACGGGTTGATTCCGCTCGGTGCTGTGGGCATGACCGCCTTCAGTGCAGTGCTTTACAACCCCGCGCTCACTCTTTGGACCTCGGCCCTGTACCTAGCGCTTCTTGGATTTTTCGGCGGTTTATTCGCGGTGCCCCTTGGCGCGTTAATCCAGCATCGCCCAAGGCCAGAGCAAAAGGGTGGTGTAATTGCAGCGGCCAATTTGCTGTCCTTCGTCGGAATCTTTATTGCCGCGGGGGCGTACTATCTGTTCTCGGCGGTATTCCACCAGACGGCTCGCGGGATTTTCCTCGACGGGGCGATCCTAACGCTGGTCACTACCGCGTATTCGATCTACCTGCTACCCGATTCCATGCTGCGCTTTGTGCTCTGGCTTGCAACGCACACCGTTTATCGCATCCGAATCGAAGGCCGCGAAAACATTCCCGAAAACGGCGGGGCGCTTTTCGTCTGCAATCATATGTCGTTCGTTGACGCGCTCCTGCTGATGGCTTCAACTGACCGTTCGATCCGTTTTCTAATGTTTAAGGGCATTTACGATCTGCCATACGTGAAACCGTTCGCAAAGATGATTCGCGCGATTTCCATTTCGTCCGAGCAAAGGCCACGCGAGATGCTGCAGTCGCTGCATGAGGCCACGGAATCGATCAAAAAAGGCGAAGTCGTATGCATTTTCGCGGAGGGGCAGATCACGCGAATCGGACAGCTGCTGCCGTTCCGCCGGGGCATGGAACGCATTATGAAGGGCGTGGATGCGCCGATTGTGCCGGTAAGCCTCGACGGCGTCTGGGGGAGCATCTTCAGTTTCGATGGCGGGAAGTTCGTTTGGAAGTGGCCCCGCGCGATTCCTTATCCGGTGACCGTCAGTTTCGGCAGGGCGATGCCGGCCACATCGACGACGTTTGAAGTGCGCAAAGCCGTGCAGCAACTGCAATCGGAGGCGTACGTCCACCGAAAGAGCCGCATGCACACGCTGCACCGTTCGCTGATCCAGACGGCCCACCGCCATCCATTCCGCTTCGCGGTGGCCGACAAGCGGCGCGTTCGCATGAAATGGGCGCAGGCGCTGCTGAGCTCAATTTTCCTGGCGCGACGGCTGCGAGGCATATGGGAAGGTCAAGAAATGGTGGGCATCATGCTGCCGCCATCCGTTCCGGCCGCGCTGGTGAATTTCGCGGCCATGCTGGCGGGAAAAATTCCCGTGAACCTGAATTACACCACATCCGACGAATTGCTCGCCTCCTGCGCGGCACAATGCAAGCTCGAAACTGTGATCACCACGAAAGTGCTGCTGGAAAAAATTCCGTTGCGCGTTCCCGGCAAGACGATTCTCCTCGAAGAAGCGGCATCCTCGCCAAAGGCTGGCGAGCGAATGGCCGCGCTCGCGCTGTGGTTTATGCCGGGAAGATTCATCGAACGCCAGCTGAGCGGCGGGAAGCGAAAATCGATGGACGATCCTGCCACGGTGATCTTTTCCAGCGGTAGCACCGGCGATCCGAAAGGCGTGATGCTGTCGCATTACAACATCGCATCCAATATCGATCAAGTTGGACAGACGTTCATGCTCGACGAAAGCGACTGCTTGCTTGGCGTTTTGCCGTTTTTCCACTCTTTCGGCTTTACCGTTACGCTCTGGCTTCCTGCCGTGCTTGGTGTGAGCGCTGTGTATCATCCCAGCCCGCTCGATTTGGCCGCCGTTGGCGAACTTGTGCGCGATTACCGTGTGACGTTTCTGATGGCTACGCCAACTTTCCTGCAAGCCTATCTGCGCCGGTGCTCGCCGGAAGATTTTGGAAGCTTGCGCTTTGTGATCGCCGGCGCCGAAAAATTGCCGGAGCGGCTGGCGGTGGCGTTCGAAGACCAGTTCGGGATTCGTCCGTTGGAAGGCTATGGCGCAACGGAATGTTCGCCCGTGGTGGCCGTGAACACGCGCGATTTCCGCGCGCCCGGATTTCGTCAGGTGGGCGCGAAACGGGGTCGTATCGGCCACCCGCTGCCGGGAATCGCCGTGCGGATCGTCGATCCCGATACACGGGAACCCGTAGCTCTCGGCACGGCCGGACTGTTGCTGGTAAAGGGGCCGAACGTGATGCAGGGCTACTTAGGCAAGCCGGAAAAAACAGCAGAAGTTTTACAGGACGGTTGGTATGTGACGGGCGACATCGCCGCGGAAGATGAAGATGGATTCTTGACGATTACGGACCGGCTGAGCCGCTTCAGCAAGATCGGCGGAGAAATGGTGCCACACGTGAAGGTTGAAGAGCGTCTCCACGAGATGGCTGGCGCGGCGGAGCAAAAATTCGTGGTGACCAGCGTACCCGATGGAAAAAAGGGCGAGCGGCTCGTGGTGCTCCATCTTTTGAAAACGGATGAGCTGAAGATGGTCCTTGATCAGCTCCCGCAATCCGGCCTGCCGAACCTATGGACTCCGCGGCCCAATCAGTTTTTTGCCGTCGAAGAGCTGCCGCACCTGGGAACCGGCAAGCTCGACTTGCGCCGCGTGCACGAGCTGGCCTTGGATCTATCGCCAAGCGAGGGCGAATAGACGCATTCCACGTTGACCGGCGATGTGCCGGAACCACCATTCCTCCCAAAACCAGAACACCGCTCAATCCCCCAAAATC
>JASHWB010000108.1 GCA_030044295.1 Candidatus Acidiferrales bacterium | reverse complement strand
ACCTTCCAGATCGCCCGTCAGATCCGTTTGCTGAAATCCGCTGCTAGCCAATCCTTGATTCAGCGCGTTCACAACACCAGCAGGAAGTTGTCCCCGGCCGCCAAACCTGCCCTGGCCTGGACCGCCTTGCGATTGCTGCGCGCCGCCCGCAGTACTCGACGACGAGCCTTGTCCCGGCCCTCGTCGCGCGCCATTCCCCGTCTGTCCGTTTCCGCCAGTCCCCTTGCCCGGGGTAGCCGATGGCTGCGAAGGCGATTCAAGATCGGCCACCGTCGCGACGTGCAGCGCCAACTGGATAGGAGGCGGCGGCAGCCCCGCCGCAACCTGAATCTGCCGCTCGATTTTCTCGAAACCCAGTTGCGCAACTTCAAGGACGTATTGGCCCGCGGGGATGGACGGGAATTCGAATTTGCCCGATTCGTCGGTCCAGGTAACCCAGGCTTGGTTCGTTTCTGTCCGAGTGGCGCGAACCGCTGCTCCGGGAATCACCTCTCCAGACGAGGTGCGCACGTATCCGCTGACTGTAGTTGTTGGCTCGTTTGCTCGGCCTGGCGCAGCCGCGGCTTGGCCTGTTGATTGTGCAGCGGCCGTGGTCCCGTTCGATTGACCCGCGAACGCGGCTATCGCGCCCAAAAAGAACAGAGCTAAGAATGCAGCCCAAAGCGCCAGTCTTCTTACGCCGGCCGAACTAGGCGCGCAATATCCGCGCTTCATATGCCTTCCGCGGAACTAAATCGAGTAATAAGCATTGTCACGTTCGACGATAGAGGAAGCAATCTGGTTACTCGGTAGATTTCGCAGCATCGTACACGAAGCGAATGCTCACCGGCTGCTGCAACCGGGGATTATCAATCTTTGTAGTCACGTACAGTTGCTTGCCATCGGGCGAAAGCGCGAAAGTGCGCGTCGTGCTGCCCCCGCGTCGCCCTTCCATCGTTGCAACAAGCTGACCGCTCTGCCACTCCGCCGCCGGAGCGCTATCCTGCGAACTCGTTGAGCTCGAATGCTGCGCAATCTCCCGGCCTTCGGCATTGGTGATCTTGATCGATGAACCGCTCTGCTCGATAGTCAACTGCGAAAGCCCTCTCATCATGCCGCCACCGTTTCCCCCTCCGCGTCTGCGGCCCATTCCGCCGCCTTGCCCGCCGGAGCCTCCGGCTTCCTGCATTTTTTGTTGCGGATTGTCGCTCTGATCCTGATTCAGTTTCCAGGTGCCGGCGAGGTTTGGCGGTGAACTCGGCTGCGCCGCACCGGCAGACTGGCTTGGCTGATCCGAAGGAGTAGCGCCAGATTGCGGACCGGCCGGCGCATTTTGCGCCAGAGCAAGATTCGGAACGGAGATCGCGACTGCAAAAAGTATTAAAACAGCGACCGAGAAGCCTCCCTTCCAAAAGCAGCTTCGGCGTTCAATAGCACGCATTCTCGTCCTCCTGCACCTCGTGACACTCCGGTATCGCGCTACATCGGAGATGTTCAGGGTTCCGTTTGCGGAGTGAAAAAGTTCCAGATTCCAGGCGCATCCTCCGTAAAAGTTGGCGAGCCCAAACGCGGGAAAGCCCCTGTGATAGCATCGCAACCGGCTCATTAAACCTTTTCGGGAGTGATATCCGTGGGATCGATCGACGAAGCCCTGAAAGCGAACGAACTCTACGCCCAAAATTTCCCGTTCGCGGATTCGCCAAAAGTCCCCGCGCGAAAGCTCGCCGTGCTTGGGTGCATGGATGCGCGGATGAATATTGAACGGATACTCGGGCTGGAGCCGGGTGACGCGCACGTTCTTCGCAATGCGGGAGCCATCGCCACCGAAGACGTGGTGCGGTCGCTGCTCGTCTCGAACTACCTTTTGGGAACGAATGAAGTCATGATCATCGGCCACACCGACTGCGGCGCGCTCGGCCTCAATGACGGCGAATTGCGGGAGCGCATCGAGCGCGAACGCGGAGCGACAGCCGCCTCGCCTGCGCAATTTCTCGGCTTCTCAAATCTCGAGGCAAATCTCGGCCGGCAGCTGCGCACGCTGCGCGCCCACCCTTGGATTCCAGAATCGATCTCGATTCGCGGCTTCATCTATGACGTCGCAACCGGCCGTCTCGCCGAAGTAAAGACCAACCGGCCGGCGATCACCACGGAATGAACTAACGCGCTGCCTCCCTGGCTGCGGCGCTACTTCCCGGCCTCCAGATCGCACGAATTCGTGCACCAAAATGGGCGCTCCTGTATGATCGTTCTTTCCGCGCGGGGCACCTGAAATCGGGCCTAGAAGCGCGCATTGTGCCAACTCCGCGTTGCGCGAAGGGAGAAAATCGCGAATGTCACTGTTTGGAAGCCAAACGCGGCTCGCCGTCCTGGGTGCCGGAAAAATGGGCGGGATTTTGATCGAGGCGTTCGTCCGGCAAAGCCTCGTTTCGCCGCAAAACATTCGCGCCACCGTGCAGCACCCTGCGGTCGAACGCAAGAACGGCGCCAAGCTGGCGGTTTCGCTCGGAACGGATAATTGCGGCGCCGTGCACGGTGCGGATGTAGTCCTGCTGTGCGTAAAGCCTCAGACCGTTGGCCACGTGCTCGATGAAATCAAAGGCGAGCTGGACGAAAAAAAATTGCTGATCTCGATCGCCGCATCGGTTCCGACGGATTACATCGAGCGGCGGCTCGGATCGCACGTCCCCGTGGTTCGCGCGATGCCCAACACGCCCTCGATGGTCGGCGCCGGCATCACCGCCATTTGCAAAGGCAAGCACGCCACGGCGAAGCACGTGGAGATGGCGCAGAAGCTCTTCGACGCGGTGGGCAAAACTGTGGTGGCCGATGAAAAATACATGGACGCGATCACCGGCCTTTCCGCCAGCGGCCCCGCCTTCATTTACATCATTCTGGAG
>JASHWB010000107.1 GCA_030044295.1 Candidatus Acidiferrales bacterium | reverse complement strand
CTGTGGTGGTTGGCGTGAACGCGACGGTGATGGTGCACGTCGCGTTCGCGGGCAGCACGGATGCGCACGAGGTGTTCTGCACTGTGAAATCCGGCGCCGTGGCGCCCTGCGCGATCACCGAGCCCTTCGGCACAGATAGCCCGGTGATCTGCGTGCCCGGCGCAGGGGTGGAGTTCTGCAGCGTGAACGTTGTCGTCACGGGGGAAACACCACCCACCGGCTCATTGCAAAACCCAAAGTAGTTAACCCTCGCGCATGTTGATGTATTGGGACCAGGCATCACGAAGGGAAGAAACAAGCCACCAGCCTCGGTAGTACCGCCGCGTCCATTATTTCCGTAGCCTGAGATGTAAAGCGTGGTCGTGTCGCCTTCGGCGTCGGTCGCCGTCAGGGCGGCTGCGCGCAATCCGACAGCGGTTGGCGTGAATTCGATATTTGCTGTACAGGTGGCTCCTGCTGCCAGAGCGCCACAATTATCGGACTCAGCAAAATCCGCTCCCCCGTTCGCAAACTCCGATTCCAAGCCGGGAATCCCCGCAAGCGATAGATGAATCTGCGTCACTGCGGCCCCGGCTATCACGCTCAACGCTTGCGGCGGACTGGCTTGATTCACCGGCTGGCCACTAAAATTGAACGAGTTATCCGGCACGCCCGGCGTCAAGCCGTAGGGCGGCTGCAATGCAAGATTGTTTCCTTTACCCTCGATGTTAACGGCGAGCGAGTCACCCTGAGCATCTGTCAGCACTAAAGCCGCTTCGCGCGTCCCGACCGTTGTTGGTGAGAACTCGATGTCGACGTCGCACTGAGCGCCAGCCGCCAGGTCGCCAGTGCAAGTATCGCTGGAAATTGTGAAATCGCCCGCGGCAAAACTTGCGGATAGCCCCGAAATGGATTGGAGAGAAGCGGCAAGACCTGTCACTGGGGCCGAACTCTGAATCAAGAATGGTACAGACTGGCTCGCGGTCCCGGGAGGCTGGTCGCAAAACGTAAAAGCTGGACCGATCGGGCAGCCATTGTACCGGTTGCCGACTATGACGAGCGTTAAATTGCCTGGACTCGATGCAGCGTGGACGGTAGTCGGGCCGTTCGCCAGCGCGAAAGCCGCAAATGTGAACGCCGCTAACGCACCTACAGCCAGCAATCGCCGCAAAGGCTCTCCCTCGAACATTTCTTGAGTAGCACGAAATTCGATCGACGCCCTCTGGCTAGACGGCGCCCCTCAGCCACGCCTTAGGCAAAGCAGAATGCGCCGAGAATCCGGGTTGGATTCACTGATCGGCGCCAGGGTTGTGTCAAATCCAGCGCGTCACAAAGACCGCCATCATAGCAAAAGGGAAGTCATCTGTGACACTCGATTCGTCACGGGAAATCGGCGGAGCCGCTTTGCGGCCCGGCCTTCCGTCCATTCGCGGCGATTCACAAGTCGCAGATTACCAGTCACAACGTCACGATTGTTCGCCCGGAGGAACCATGGCACTCACTTTCACGCTTGTAGATACGTGGGATGACGGAAAGCGCATCCACGTGTCCGGAACGGTAGCCGCATCTGGGAATTACTCGACCGGCGGCGACGCGCTCGATCTTTCGCAATTTCCGGTAATCGGTTCGACGCAGGCGCCCATTCAAGGCACCGCTTGGATGGACGGTCTGGCTGGCTATGATTACGTTTTTATTCCCGGCGCGGCACAAAACAGCTGCCAGGTAAAAGTCTTTCAGCAGGGAAGTGCTGCCGGCGCGTTTCCAGAGCTGGCCGCGGGCGCGTATCCGTCTGCAATTGCCGGCGACACGATCACGTTCTACGGAATTTTTCCTAAACTGCAGTAGAGACCGCTCAAGACGACGGTTTCTGCCCCGGGGAAAACCGCGACGAACGAGCCATCCGCCAGAAACGCAGTATTCGGCGCACGTGTATCGAGGAACTCAAACTCGCTAGGGTAGAGTCCCGCAACCGAACCTTCCAGATACGCAGCAGCCGATGGCTGGATGCTCCATGGATCATGCTCAACCCGATATTCGAGCGTTGATCCGTCCGTGCGGCGAGTATAACCCCAGTGGTGCTCGGCTATGAATTCCTCGTGCGAACCGGCCGCAGGCCTAATCCGCGGACCGAAGCGCGATACGACGATACGGCTCCACTTGCCGCCGTGCTTCCATCCGTACGCAGCCGCCGACGGAGTGAATTCGCTCCGCATCGGAAGGCGAACGTAATGCTCGCCGTACACCAATCGCGCGACCCACGCGATCGCGCGGCGCGGGACGATTTCGCGAATGAATACCACGCCCCGGCGGTCTCCGCGCCGCACGTAGAAGCGCAAGTTTACTTCCTCAAAAGTGCGGTGAAAGGGAATTGGGGCGCCGCGCAGGCGTGTGTTTCCAAAAATGAAGCCGACCAGGCTTACGTATGTTCGCCCGCGCCAATAATCGATTTCGAGGCCAGCAGGCACATACGCCGCAAGCACAGCGGCATCGACTTCGTAGTTAAGCATAGCCAAGTGCCGCCAGTTAGCCGTCAGAAATGGCCTAACGCCAGCATCCATCCAAGAATTTTCATCAGGCCTTGGGACGGGGCGACCCGAATCCAGCACTTTTAGTGGAGACAAATCCACCTCGCAATTTGTCTGCTTGCAAAACTCATGTCGATTGAAACATTTTCGCCGCTGCCGCTCAACGTCTTCGGTTCGTGGATCACGCTGCTCGACCCTTCGGACGTGCCTCCGGGAATGTCGCCAAACGTTGGCGACGTGGACTTCTTCCCCGGCGGCGTCCGCACGCGGCCGGGTCTTGTCTCCCAAATGACAGGAATGGGCGGCGTGCCGCAGATCAACGGGCTGAAGTCGTACATCAATACGAATCTGCAACCGTTTCTATTAGTTCTCGACTCGTTCGGCAATATCTACGAAGAAGTTTCACCGGGTGTGCTAAGCCTGCTCGCGTCCGGCGTCGTTAAGCCGAGTCTATATCTCGCTTCGACCACGCACTTCGGCCGGGAATATATGGCTTTTGGAGATGGCCTGGTCGGCCAGGATTTTCCGCGGCAATTCG
>JASHWB010000106.1 GCA_030044295.1 Candidatus Acidiferrales bacterium | reverse complement strand
ATCGCTTCCGCTTTGTCCGTGCGTTCCCAAGTGAAGCCCGCCCCTGACCGGCCGAAGTGGCCGTAGGCCGCCGTTGCGCGGTAGATCGGACGTCGCAGATCGAGAGTTTCAATGATGCCCTTGGGCGTCAGCTTGAAAAATCCGCGAATCAGCTCCGTGATCTGCGAATTGGGCAGCGTGCCGGTGCCAAACGTATCGACCATCACGGAAACGGGCTCGGCGACGCCAATCGCGTACGCCAGCTGCACTTCCACTTTGCGCGCCAGGCCCGCCGCGACGATGTTCTTCGCGATGTAGCGCGCCATGTAGCACGCCGAACGATCCACCTTCGATGGATCTTTGCCGGAAAACGCGCCGCCGCCGTGCCGCCCATAGCCGCCGTACGTATCCACGATGATTTTCCGCCCGGTGAGGCCCGCATCACCCATCGGCCCGCCGGTGACGAATCGCCCCGTGGGATTCACGTGAATCGTCGTCTTGTTGAACATGTCGCGCGGGATCACCGGCTTGATCACGTGCTCGATGATCGATTCGCGAATTTCCGATTGGCTGGCCTTGTCGCTGTGCTGCGTGGAAATCACCACCGTATCGACGCGCACCGGGCGGCCATTCGCATATTCGACGGAAACTTGGGATTTGCCGTCCGGGCGGAGGAAATCGACGACGTTCTTCTTGCGGACTTCGGAGAGCTTCATGCAGAGCTGATGCGCCAGTTGAATTGGCATGGGCATCAACTCCGCCGTGTCATCGCACGCGTAGCCGAACATCAGCCCCTGGTCGCCCGCTCCGCCAGTATCAACGCCCATCGCGATGTCCGGCGACTGCGGCTTCACGGCAGAGAGGATTCCGCAGGTGTCGCCATCGAAACCGTATTTCGCGCGGTTGTAACCGATGTCGTTGATTACTTCGCGGGCGATGCGCTCGTATTCCAGCGCGCCGCGCGCTTCCTTTTTAATGGTGATCTCGCCGGCTACCACCACCAGTCCGGTGGTCACCAGCGTCTCGCAGGCCACGCGGCCCATCGGGTCGTGCTGCATCACCGTGTCCAGCACGGTGTCCGAAATCTGATCGGCGATTTTGTCGGGGTGACCCTCGGTCACAGATTCCGACGTAAACAGGAACTTCTCGTCATGTACCAAAGCAGTGCCCTCCAAGGACGTGAAAGGCGATTCGTGGGTCCAGATTGCGCCTATTTCGATGCAACCAAATCACAAAGGCTAGCACGCGCCCCAAAAGAGTGTCAATCGGATGCAGGGAACCGCCAAAATCGCCCCCCGAACGGCGCAATAGCCAGGGCGAGCGGAACAGCCTTACTCGTCTGGGACGCTCTCAACTATGAAACCCGCCAGCCAGTTTGGGACCTTCGGCGTCCTCGCCGCAGGCTTCTTCCGCTACGAGGAGATCATCGACGTCGGCCAGGCCATCGCAGCAACCGAGTCTCGGAAATTGCCCGCGCACAGCTGGCACAGGTTTCCGCCGTTGGGATCAGTTTGAATTTTCGTGATCGTGACACAAGCAGTCAAAATTCAAACTGACCCACGGCCCCTGGGAGCCTTGCGCGCAACACGCTCGGTGCCGAGGGTGTCTTGCCCTGGGGCATGATGGCTCGCCTTGAGCAACCGCAAATGGTTCCTTTCGCAGTACTCGCGAAGGCTGCGGATTTTTCGTAAAGATGCTTTCCCACAGAAAATTCCCAAAACGGGAAAGATGGTACTGCCCTCAATTTGAACCTGTACGGCGCTTTGCCCTCATGCTACCGTTGCTCGTTTTTGGGTCATCGCGTTGCCCCGCAAGAGGGGCGAGGGCGGGCAAAGGAGGCGGCGGTGCAAGTGGGACCAGGACCTGACCGCGAAGCCGTGAGTGGATTGGCGCGCCAATCGCCTCGCCTCGTCCACGTTCCCGCCATTCACCGCTTCCTTATCTCCGGACTATCGCCTTTTCTTCGCGTCCACCGCACGCCAAAGGGCGGAACACGCAATCAACCTTTGCACCACGTAACTCACAGAAAACAAAGGATCGGACGCACACAAGGGCGGAACGTCCCGGTGCAACTTAGAAATCAGAAAATGCGCGCGCCCGTGCCCCGAAACACGCGCGCTGCCACGCGTCCTAAGCAAGAAGCAGCCGCTCCCGCTTCATTCCGGCCCTCGAGCCGCATAGCGATTTGCCCCGGCTACCCGAGACACCTATCGAGTAGAAACGCGCGTAAGTTATTCAAAACAAACCACCCGTTACGTTCTACCCGAGACAGTCCTCGCCCGGCGCGTGGTTTACACGCGGTGCCGGAATACGACTTACGACTGCTGGTCTCCCGATTCGCGGCGGTAGAGCAGGTAGGCGTGAATGAAAGGGTCCAAGTCGCCGTCGAAAACCTTCTGGACGTCGCCACGCTCGAATTTGGTGCGGTGGTCTTTGATCATCTGGTAGGGCTGCAGGACGTAAGAACGAATCTGGCTGCCGAAGCTGATTTCGGGCTTCGACGCGTCCAGCTTGCGGGCTTCGGCGCGGCGCTTTTCGAGCTCCTGTTCGTAGAGCTGCGATTTCAGGATTTTCATCGCGCCTTCGCGATTTTTGTGCTGGCTGCGCTCGTTCTGGCACTGCACCACGATTCCGGTGGGCAGGTGCGTGATGCGGACGGCGGTTTCGACCTTGTTGACGTTCTGCCCGCCATGACCGCCCGCGCGAAACGTGTCGATGCGCAGATCCTCGGGACGCACGACGATTTCGATGCGATCGTCAATCTCGGGAATCACGAAGACCGAAGCGAACGACGTGTGGCGTCGCGCCTGCTGGTCGAACGGCGAGATGCGCACCAGGCGATGCACCCCGCTTTCGCCCACGAGCATGCCGTAGGCGTTTTCGCCCTCGATCCGCGCCGTGGCGGATTTGATGCCCGCTTCTTCGCCAGGCGACGTATCCAGCACCGTGGCGCGGAACCCTTTGCCTTCGGCCCACCGCAAGTACATGCGCAGGAGCATTTCCGCCCAGTCTTGCGATTCGATGCCGCCCGCGCCGGATTTCACGGTGAGGATGCCGTTGAGCTGGTCGCTTTCGCCGGAAAGCAACGTTTTCGTTTCCAGCCCGGAGACAAACGCGTCCAGCGCGGCGAGCTCCTTGCAAATATCTTCCAGCAAGGATTCACGCTGTTCGCTGTTCGATTCCTCGTGCGCCAAATGAAAATAGGTGTCGACGTCGCTCGCTTTGGAGGCCAGCGATTTTTCGGCGTTCACACGGTCTTCGAGCTGCTTGCGTTCCTGCAGAATGGATTGCGCCGTTTCCTGGTCCTGCCAGAAATCGGGCGCCGACGTTTTCTGTTCGATTTCGCCTATACCGCGCTGCGCGGTGGGAACGTCAAAGATAACTCCGCACGAGTTCAATGCGCTTGGCGAGCTCCGAGTAGCGGTGTTCGAGGTCTTCGATGTGTTCGGGCATATGCTATTCAGCCATCCAAATTCCGAGATTTACGCGTGAATTTTCACGCGCGCGCTTTGGCGCGAAATCGGTGTCTGCTTGTTTCCGCCGCCGGCGATCGACGCGCCGATAAGCCCGATGGACGCAATCACGCAAAGCCACGCGAACCAGTTGCCGAATCGCGCGTAGGGCGTCAATTCCGACTCGAACGCGTACGGCGCGTCCAGCTGCCCGCGAACGTTCATGGGCATTTCCGCAACGATTCGGCCATACGGATCGACGTCGATCGTGACTCCGTTGTTCGTGTCGCGCAGCAGCCAGCGGCGGTTTTCGACGGCGCGGACACGCTCCATCATCTCATGCTGGGCCGGAGCCGCGGACTGCCCGAACCATCCGTCATCCGAAATATTGATCAGAAGCTGTGCGTCCTTGGCCGTGAAATGCCGCACGAAACCGGGGAAAACGCCTTCGTAGCAAATGTACACGCCAAATTTTCCACCGGGGAGCTTTCCCACCGAGTATTCGTGTCCGGGCGTGAAGTCGCCGATATCGGCGACCAGATTTCCCGCGAAACCGAGCCACTGGCGAAACGGCACGTATTCGCCGAAAGGCACTAAATGAATTTTATCATAGGTGAAAACGCGCTGGCCGGAGGGATCGAGCAAGGTGGCGCTATTGGTGGCGAACCACTTCCCTGCCGCGTCTTTCCTCCAATCGACAATTCCGACAAGAAAGTCGCTGCCCGCATCGCGGGCGATTTTTTGCGCTCGCGCGGCAAAGTTCGGATCGTTAAAGCTGAACGGCGCGGGCACTTCGGGCCAGACGATCAAACCCGGCGCGGCCTTCGCGGCATTCACGCTGATGTCGTGAACCGCGTCCATGTCCGGGGCGTGCCGCTGCAGCCAATCGTTAGGGTAGGTGTAATGTTCCTCGAAGTTGGTCTGGACCAAATGCGCCAGGTAGCGCGGAGCAGCGCGCGGAATGAAGTAACCGCCGCCCAAGGCAATCAGGATGAGCGCCGCAGTCGTTACCATCAACGATTTCCAGGCCCGCTGGCTTCGGGCAAGGATTGCGTACGCCACGAACGCGCCGAATCCTGCCACCACGAAGCTGAGGCCGTAGATCCCGGTAATCGCGGTCAGTTGAAGGAGCGGCAGGTTCTTGCTGGCCGCGTAACCGATCAGGTTCCACGGAAAGCCGATCACCGCCATATTCGCGCGCAAAAACTCGACGGCTACCCAGAGAAACGGCGCCAGCACGCACGCGAGCACCAGCTCTTTGCGCGACGCCATCGCCACGCCGATCGTAAAAATCACGGCGTACAGCCCGCCCGTGAGGGCGACGAGAATCAAAATTCCCGCCGAGGCCCACGGGCCCGCGCCGCCGTATTGGCGGACGACAGCATCTATCCAAGGCACGCTGAGGGGATAGAACACCAGGCCGCTAATCACGCCGCAGAGCAGCGCAACCGAAACCGTGGCGCGATAGGACGCCAGCGTGAGCAACCCGACCGCAACCCACGCCAGCAGCGAGAGATTGTAGTTGGGAAACGACAGAGCCAGCAGGACGCCACTCGCCACAGCGAGCAGCACACGCGTGTACCAGTTCCAATTCATTCAACGCTTAATGATAGCTTTAAATCCGGCTCGTTCAAGAGCGCTTCTGGCGGATTCGGCGGCTCGTTCGTTGCGGTATGGACCGACCTGGACGCGATAGAAGCTGTCCGAGGACGGAGTGACGACGAAAGAGGGAAATCGCTTTCGTTGCAGCATCTCGGCCATGGCCAGCGCGTCGCCCTGATGGCGCAACGCAGCCACTTGCAGCACGATCGCACCTCGCGCGATCCGTGGAGCGCGGAACCGCGCGGCAGTTGGCACCTCGCGGGCCGGGCGTTCCGGCACAGGCGCTGCTGCCGCGGGAGCCGGCGCTACGGGCGATGAAGATGCCCAAGGCGACGAATTCTTCGCGGGTGATTGCAGATGATCGTCATCATTGTCCTGCTTCTTGCCGTAAAAATCCCATTCGCCCGCATTCGACGCTGGAGCGTCGGCCGAAGGCGTATCCGCAGTGGATTTCGACTTCGCGCTTCGGACAGGAGTTGCGAAATCCGGCGACGAAGCCGCGTGGACGGCGCCGCCATATTGCGTCTTGCCCATGACGTAACCCAACGTGAAAAACACGCCGCAAAGCAACACCACTCCGAGGAAAAGTCCCACCAGGTGCCTGCTTTCCAGCACCCGGTCGCCGCCTCGTTTTCCGCTTCCCGCCATACGGTTCTACTTACCCCCCGCTTTCTGCTGCAGCCAGTACGCCACCAGGTCGATGGGAACGGGGAACACGATGGTGGTGTTTTTTTCCGCGCCGATTTGCGAAAGCGTCTGCAAATATCTCAGCTGAATCGAAACCGGCTCCTTTTCCAAAATCTCGGCGGCTTCCGCCAACCGCGTTGACGCCTGGAACTCGCCATCCGCGTTAATGACCTTGGCGCGGCGCTCGCGCTCGGCCTCGGCTTGCCGCGCGATGGCGCGCTGCATATTCTCCGGAATATCGACCTGCTTGACTTCAACCTTCGTTACTTTGATACCCCAGGGGTCGGTATCGAGGTCAAGAATTGTTTGCAGCTTGGCGTTAACCTTTTCGCGCTCGGAGAGGATTTCGTCGAGTTCGAACTGCCCCACGACGCTGCGCAGGTTGGTTTGCGCGAGCTGCGACGTAGCGTAAAGGTAGTTCTGAACCTGGGCGATGGCGCGGTTGGCGTCCACCACGCGGAAATAGCAGACTGCGTCGACCTTCACCGGGACGTTGTCGCGCGTGATCACGTCCTGCGACGGCACGCTGACGGTATCGACGCGCATCGAGATGCGGATCAACTTATCGATCGGCCACACCACGATGCGCAAACCGGCACCCTTGGCTTCCGGAGCCATGCGGCCCAGGCGCAGCACCACGCCGCGCTCCCATTCCTTGATGACGTACACGGAATTGAAAAACCAGATCAGGA
>JASHWB010000105.1 GCA_030044295.1 Candidatus Acidiferrales bacterium | reverse complement strand
GCTTACGCGTCTGCGCTCCGTACGATGAACTTTCAAATGTGGTCAAGGATGCTGCGCTTTCGCGTCACGCAGATAATTGCATGTATCAGCCTGTCGATAAGCCGCAGGCACAATGAGCCGCGATCACTTGACGCGTTTCCAGGTTTCGTTGAACACGCCTTCTGAATCCGCCTGTTTCATTGTGTCGCCGTCAATCTTGATCGTGAGCTTTCCGGCGCGCCCAATCAGGGCCTGGGTGCTTTGCCCGGCAAAATCTGTCGTTGTTTTCATGGTATCGCCATCCAGTTCGTATCGTCCGCCGTGTTGGAAGATGATCACGCCAGTCTGCGCGTCTGGTTGGATGACGCACCAGTGAGTTCCTGTAAACAGTTTTAGTCGTGTACCAATGCCTGATGGCGAGCCCGGCGTCGATGCTTCTTTAAGTTTCCACGTTCCGATGAGTTGTTGTGCAAGCGTTTTCGACTTCGTATCGCCAGTTTGCGCGGTCTCTTGTGCAAGCACATGATGTGAAGACGAGGATAAGGCGAAAGTTCCGGCCAAAATGACGAGAAGTGTGGCCGCCGCGAATCCGTAGGCTTTTACGCTCATGACGGGTCTCCGAAGTGTGGTGGCGAGAATCCCAGAACTTGGTGTTAGCCCAAGTTAGAGAGTCCGGGGGCAGTTTTGAGAATTTTTAGCCGGGAACCGACCGTAAGTTCAAGGTTGATGGGGCTCGGTGGGGCAAAGGGCGATGTAGTGAAGACCTACTTTCTTGACGTTGCCCAACCCTGTGCGATCCTTATTCGCGGCGGACAAGCGCGAGTGAAGGATCGCTCATGTTTCTCAGACGGTTCGAGCGGCAGAAGAATGGGAAGCCGCATACCTACTGGGCGCTCGTGGAGTCGTATCGCACGGCCAAGGGCTCGCGGCAGCGCGTCGTTGCCTACCTCGGCGAGTTGACGGCCGACGAACAGAATGGTTGGGCGAAGCTCGGTTCGCATCTCAACGGCGAGGCCAAGACGCGGCGGCCGCAGCTCACGTTGTTCGATCCGCCTCGTCGCGACGAACCACGCCACGACGAACCAGTGCTAGTCAAACTGAGCAGCATTCGCCTGGCACGTCTGCGCGATTTCGGCGATGTTTGGTTGGCATGGGGTTTATGGCGGATGTTGGGACTCGACGATCTGCTCGAGGAACTGATCGAGCCGGGATACGAGACCGTTGCTTGGGGCACCATGGCAGCCATTCTCGCCATTGCCCGCTTCTGTGAACCGTCGAGCGAACTGCACATCGCCGACACCTGGTATCGGCGAACGGCGCTGGAGGAATTGCTGGGCGTCACCCCCGGACAGGTTCACACCGATCGCTTGTACAAAGCCCTCGATCAGTTGCTGCCACACAAAGAAGCCCTGGAGAAGCATCTACGCGAACGTCTCGGAGCGCTCTTCGAATTGAAGTGCGAGCTGCTGCTGTACGACGTCACGAGCACCTATTTTGAGGGCGAATTGAAGGGTTGTCCGATTGCCAAGCGGGGTTATTCTCGCGACTCTCGTCCAGACCGGCCACAGGTGTGCATCGGTCTTGTTGTGACGGAGGAAGGCTTCCCCATCGGCTACGAAGTGTTCGCCGGCAACACGCATGATTCGAAAACGGTGCAGTCGATCGTCGAGTCTTTCGAGAAAAAGTACGGCACGCTCAATCGCGTGTGGGTGTTTGACCGCGGCATGGTCAGCGAGGCGAATCTGAAATTCCTGCGAGAGCGCGGCTCGCAGTACATTGTCGGAACTCCAAAATCGATGCTGCGGCAATTCGAGCAACACCTGGTCGATGAAGATTGGACCGAGGCCCAAGCGGGCGTGGAGGTGAAACTCGTGTCGAGCCCAGACGGTCAAGAGACTTTCATCCTTGCCCGCAGCGCCGATCGCCGCGCCAAGGAACTGGCGATGCACGAGAGATTCGTGGCACGCATGGAGGCGGGCTTGAAAAAGATGCAGGCTGCAGCGGAGGCCGGGCGTCTCAAAGACGAAGCCGCCGCGGGGCAACGTCTGGGCCGGCTAAAGCAACAGAACTCGCGCGCGTCTCAGGCCTTCGAGGTGACCATCAAAAAGCTCGCCGAACCACGCGGCAAACAGCGGCTGGAGATCACCTGGCAGCGGCAGGCGAGGTTCGCCGACTGGTCGCAATTGGCCGACGGCTGCTATGTACTGCGCAGCAACTTGACGGGCATCGATGCGGCCACGCTCTGGCGGCGCTACATTCAACTGACCGAAGCCGAGTGGGCCTTCCGGATCAGCAAAGACGAGCTGTTGATCCGCCCCATCTGGCACCACAAAGAAGACCGCGTGAGGGCGCACATCCTGGTCTGCTTCTTGGCCTACGCGATGTGGAAGACGCTTGCGGGCTGGATGCGCGGAGCTGGGTTGGGCGACGCGCCCCGCCCGGTGATCGAGGAACTCGCGAAAATCAAAAGCGGTGACGTGGCGTTGGCGGCAAAGTCACCTGGCGGCTGCACCGAGCGACAAATTACCTTGCGGTGTGTCACGGAGCCAGACCCAGCTCAGGCCGTGATTTTGCAGCGGCTCGGCCTGACGCCGCCACGCCGGCTCCGCCGGCTCGACGGCATCCAAATGTAGTGAAATAAACACCCCCAAATCGCACCTAAGTCCTTTCGCGAACGTCAGGACTCTCTAACTTGGGTTAAACGAGGGTGCGCCAACGGCCAGTGGAGGGCATCGCCGGGCTAGTTCAGCGGATTGAGCTCGATCCGCCGGAAGAAGATCGCGGCGCCCGCCGACTGCAGGGCGATGCGGCCGCGATTGGGTCGCACGGCGGTGGCGACGTTCACGATCTCGCCGTTCAGTCGCGTGGTGATCGTGCCCCCTTTGCAGATGCATTCGAGCACGTTCCACTCGCCGGCCGGTCGTTCAAGCTCCTCCTGGCCGCGAAAACCCTTCACGTCCTGCCAATGCGAGTCGCGGTGCGTGCGGGCGACGAAGCCAGTCGAGATGGTCGTCAGCGGCGAGCCGGGGCGATAGGAAAGAAGCACCACGTGTTGTTTCCCTTTGTCGAACTCGCGCTGATCGGCCTCGACGGTGAGGCTGGGAAGGCCGTCGCGCTGTTCGCCGAAGATCACGAAGTCGCCGGTCGCTCCCTCCTTGATCTGGCACTTGATGGCATGACGGCCTTTGGCGTCCGTCGGTTTGCCTAACAGGTGCAAGAGCACGCCGCTGGTGCGGGTCTTCTCCTGCCGGTCTCCCCACGTCCTGTCACCCCATCGATATTCGACGGTCAGGGCATAGTCGTCGTAAAGCTGCCGGGTCATGAGCAGCCCGTCGATTTCGCCCGAAATCCGCAACTGCCCGTCCACCACCTGGAAGACTCGCTTGGGATCGTTGTTCACACCCAGCGGCTTTGCCCCTTTTTTCACTGGGCCGAGCCAGGTATGGAACCCCGTCAGATCTCGCCCGTTGAACAGCCGAACAATTCTGGAATTGGAGTTAGTGTCCGAGTTCGAACCGGAATTGGATCTGCCCGCGTTATTGGAGCCCGAGGGGCTCGCAGCGGAGTCTGCTTTGGCTGCGGCCGTGGCCGACGAAATGAGGGCTGCATTGCTCGTGGCGGCCGCCGCCGTGTCGGCGGGGGGCAAG
>JASHWB010000009.1 GCA_030044295.1 Candidatus Acidiferrales bacterium | reverse complement strand
TTTTGCGAGAAGCACGGCATCTCGTTTCGCGAAGCCAGCCAACGCTCGATCGCCATTCCCGGCCCGCAGCCGAAACAACTCGAAATGCTGATAGAGCGTTTTCAGGACGAGACGTTTGGCGCGCGCGCCGGTGGAGTGCTACCGGAGGCAGATCCGGAACTTGAGGGCGAACTGGCCCGCCGCGGACTCGATGCGTACCACGCGGCATTCCCGCGATACTACTTCTGCGCGGTCTGTAACTTCGAGGAGGGATCGCTGGTATTGCTAAGTGAAAGGGTTTCCGCCAGCGAAGTGATCCGGTGCGCAGGCCCAGCCGTGGGCGATCTGGACGTTAAAGTCGAACTGCCAAACTAAACACTCCGATTCGCGAGTTGCGCCGCTCGCAACTTTAGAACTTTGGTACCATTCCCGCAACGTTCGTGCTAGTACATATTCGCGAGTGATCTGGCGGTCTCCTTTCAAAGGTGAGGTGACGTGCCTGACGACTCTACATTCCCGAATGCGCGGGCGTTCGTCCGTAGCTTGAACGTCTTGCTCAAGTTCTCTAAGCTCTATGGCTTAGACCACGCGCGTTCCGCCGCACAATTAGACATCTGCTGGAACGAGCTGCAGGATGCCCTTGCGGCCGCAGGCTCTTCGGGCCTGCTGCTGGGCACGTCCGGGTCACAGCTACTCCTCGATGGGGTGCCGCTCGAATCGACGCCGGCCGAGCGCAGCTTTGCTGAGCTACTGAACACGGCAGGCGTAGCCAGCATCTGCTTTCAGACAACGATCGAGCGCGATGAACTCGCAAAGTTAGTGAAAGCGTTCGCCGAAAGCGGGCCAAAGGCTGGATCGCTTTCTGAACGTCTGGAGCAGAGCTTTGGGAAAGCAGGCAGCTCGGGAATCCGCGCGAACGAAGTTCGTTTCATTGCCGAAGACAGCGCGTTTTCCGAAGCGCGCATGGCCGCGCAGCTCACGGCGAAGACACTGGGCGTGGACGCGGAAAAGGTGCAGGATTGGTTTCGCAGTCCCGAAAAGATGATTCAGCTCATCGCCGCCGCAGAAGGCTCGCGGGGCGCAGGTGGCACGGGAACTGGCGCCGGTGCTGCATCCGGAAACGAAGGCGGACCGAGCGTTGGCGGCGCGTTCACGGCCAACGTGGCCAACGGCGCGACAGGCGTGGCTCCGGTGAGCGAAGCGGAAATGCACAGCTTGCTGCGACTGCTGGCGCAGCTCGGCGAAGCGGCACACACGCGCAACCCGTTCGATTTGGACGAGAACGCATGGCAGGTGCGACTCGCGGCGCTTTCGCAAGGGGCGCAGTTGACGCTGCGGCAGGCGCTCGCGTCCGTGGCGGCGCAAACGCCAGCGGCTGAAGTTGATGAAGCAACGATGTTGCGATTGGCAGAGGACCTGGCCATCCATTTCGCACTGGAGCGTTTCCAACGGGGGGAGATTCGCGTCAACGCGGTGCGGCAGATGCTCGAGAAAATGGGGCATGAGCTCGATACACTGCGAAAGCTGCTAAAAGCCCGCGAAGAAAAGATGGCTATCGCCGGGCTGGCGATGGAATCGCACGCGGACGTGCTCGACCGGCAATTCTGGGCCGCGGTACCCGAATCCGGCAAGCGAGCCGTGCTGAATTCGTCTGAAGCGTGGTGCGTTCCACCCCGCAACGTGCAGCAGTACGTGGAAGAGCTTCTGTTGCGCGGAGAATCGGAAACCGCCGCGAACATTCTGTTGAAATACGCATGCGGCGTAAAAAATAAAGATCCTGAGGCGCGGAAAAAAGCGGCTATCGGCCTGGGCCAACTCGCCGAACTTTACAGCCGCGCTGCCAGCCAGAAACTGCGGGACGCGCTGGCGCAGATCGGCCAGCAACTCTGCGCGGAAAAAGATCCCGAACTGCAAACGCTGCTGAGCGCGGCGTTCGTGAGGTTGAGCCAGGAATCCGCGCAGCGCCGCTATTACGGGGCGGTGCAACAAGCGCTTGACTGCCTAGCCGATCTCGAGGAGCAACGACCCACGTGGGTCCAGAGCTTACGTCCACGCATCGGCGTGGAAAACCGGCTTCCGGATTTTGTTGAGGAGGCGCTGACAGCGGAGGAGATCCCCGAGGGCTTGACGGGCGTGCTTATGCGCATCCCGGAAAGCTCCGCCGAGTATTTGGCCACCCGGGTTTCGCGCGCCGCAAAGCGCACGGAGCGCGAGCGCGTGGTGGGTTTGGCAAAAGCGGCAGGCAACGCGTGCGGGCGGCACCTGGCCAAAATGCTGAAATCCGAGCAGCCGGCAAAAGCGGTGATAGCCGTGGGACTTCTGAGCCGCCTCGATCCGATAGAGACAGCTAATTTGCTGCCGGAGCGCTTGCGCCACACCACGAGGAGCTTCCATGATTCCGTGGTTCGTCAACTGGCGATCGCGGGCGCAGAAGAGCGGGCCCGCTTGCTGGTGGATTCCATCGAATTGCTCGATCCGGCTGTGCTGCCTCTGGCGCTAGACGAAATCGGGATGTGCGGCGATGCGCAATGCGCGCCGAAACTCTTGCGACTGGCGGACGGCGATATTCTGCCGGAAGCTGACGATTACCTGCGGGTGAAAGCTATCGAGGCGCTCGGTAGAATGCGCGCGCCCGCGGCGGCCGGGCATCTGAAACAGTTTGTGGAATCGCGCAAAAGTTTCGGATGGGCCTATCCGGAGGAGATTCGCACGGCCGCGGCGCAAGCGCTGGAAAAGATCGACCCGGAGTGGGCGAAGGAAAACCCGGCGAGACTTGGACTGAACGAAAGCGTGATGGCGCTTGCGCCCCTCGACCCGGCGCCGGAGCGCGACGTGGTCCGGTACCGCCGTTACCCGCGGATACGGCTTCCGCGGCACGTGCCGGCGGTGATCACTTCGCGGCGGGGAAAGCATTCGTCGGCGATCAGCGTACTGAGCCTCGAAGGCGGGTTGCTGGACGGCGATATACAGCTGGCGGTTGGCACCGAGGCAACGCTGAAAATTCCAGCGGGACTTCGGTCGATCAGCATGCGCGCGGTAGTTCGTTTCGTGCGGTCACATCAGGCTGGGTTCGAGCTGGTCGGGATCGGTCTGGAAGATCGCGCGAAGTTGCGGCGGCTACTGGTGTCGATGGGCGGCGAAGCCTCGCCCGGCACTGGTGTTGAGAACTCCTGAAGGCGGCACAAACGCAGGACGCGCGCACCGAGCGCGACCCAGAGCGTGCTTCTAGTGGGGAAAATACTGCTCGAGAAAACCGTTTAGGCCATGGCCCGGCTCGGAGCCCCAGGTCCAGTAGAGGCCAACGTAGGCGTAGTTTTCAGTGAACCCCGCGACAGAGTGGCCATAAGCAAATAGCAACTGGAAGCCGGGATTGCGGAAGTAGTAGTAGCCGCCGGTATCGATCAACGTGGAGGCGCGAATTGGGGGCGTAGCGTATCCTTCGGCGCCGTGATGGAAAACTTCCGTGCCGAGCGTCCACTTTTTGTCGATGTCGCGCTGTACTAGCCAGCCCTCATACGCGAAATTGTTGTATTGCGATTGCGGGACGATCTCGTAACCGCCGCCGCCGTACGTTGTCCA
>JASHWB010000104.1 GCA_030044295.1 Candidatus Acidiferrales bacterium | reverse complement strand
AAGGGAATCAGCAGTTCAACGCGATTTTGGAGAGGGTTTTCGAGCGGGCGTCTTAAGCGCCCGCTCTATTAGGGTTTCAAAATCGCCAAAACTAAAGGGCTGCATCTGCTTCTTCACTTTTGCAGAGGGACGAAGCGTGCGCCGCTTTTTGATGCGCTCCATCTAGAACGGAGCGTAGCGCTGTGGTGTGCCAAAGTCAACTTGGCAAATATGCCTGTCGCAGCAACCTAACCGACAAGGACATTCTTGTGGCTTTGCGCGTTCATATCGACAGCAGCGGAAAGAAAAAAGACCACATTATGACAGTTGCGGTTTTTGCCGGGTACGATGAAATATGGAGTGAGTTTGAATCTGGATGGAATGCCATTCTCGCTGGCAATGATCCTGTAGCTAGCTATGTACACATGAATGAAATCCGGCAGCTAGAAAAGGAGTTCCATTGGCGACTCGGGTGGAATCAGCACAAGGCTTTTTCCCTGGTTACAAAATGTCTCGTCTACATGAGCAGAATGGCGAAAGACAGAATCAGGATGTTCTACTGCTCAATTGATCTTGTCGCTTGGAGAAAATTGGAATCGGAAGGCTATGACCTCGTGGACCCTATAGAGCTGTGCAATGAATTCTGCATGGGTGTCGTTCTCAAGTGGTACATAGACAAATATCCCGATGATTCCATGGTCTATCTCGGTCCCAATTCTCCAGACTCAGTGCACTATTTTTTCGATAGGGGAGAAGAATTCGCAGAGCCTTTTAAGAAACACTGGAGCAAAGGAAAAGACGCATTCGAAGAAACAGGGAAAGCAAATGGATGGACTTTGATCGACGAAGTTTCCGAAGTCGATATGAAAAAAGTGCCAGGGGTGCAGGCAGCCGACATCCTCGCCTGGAGCGTCAATAGAGAGGCCACGGCGGAGCCGGGCGTTCCGGGCACACTACTTGCTCGTATAATTAAGCAGGTGATTCCTCATACTCACTTAACATGGGATGAAGAATCACTTAGAAAGCACTTCGATCTACGCGGCCCTGTCACGGCGGCCTGATTATGCCATACTTGACGCTAGGGGATACTTACCATCCGGAAATATATCCAGGAGAACCCCGCGCGTCGTTTTGACGACCTACAGAACGCGCCAGGTTGGGTGCGGCCGTAGCTCCATCAGGTGGCGGGGCGTAAGCCGCGTATATGTTATAATTGAGTATTCGCGCTGGCTTAGCGACGCGGCAGTGCGCCCGGCTTGGATTTAATGACGGGCGGCTGGCAATCCGCGCAGACCGGCCGGCGGACAGGAGCCTCTCGATGAAGCAAGGCATTCACCCCGATTATCATGCCGTCACGGTGCACTGCGCGTGCGGCAGCACGTTTGAGACGCGTTCCACCTTCAAAGGCAATATGATCCGCGTCGAAATCTGCTCGCAGTGCCACCCGTTTTTCACCGGTAAGCAGAAGCTGATCGATACGGCCGGGCGCGTCGAGCGTTTCCAAAAGAAATACGCCGACAAAGCGGCGGCTTCGAAGAGGTAGTTCCGGTTACGCGATCCCATTCCAAGGGCTCGTCCATCCACAATTGAGCCTGCATTGTGGGCCGGCGCGGACGCGGTTCGATTTTGCGCGCGGGTGTACAATCGCGAATAGATGGCCACGCAATTGGCTTCCACGCCCGATCCGAACGCGAGCACATCCACGGTGCTGGTGGAAACGGCCGCGCCGCGCGTCACGCTGCGCAACTCGTTCGCGCATCCATTCGATTCGGCGATGGCTGCGGCGCGCACATGCTATTCGCCGCGCCTGATCGATCCCGCCGAAATCACGGAAAAGCAACGGGTGATGATCGGTTCCGGAACGTACTTCGGCGGGCATCACACCGTCTACCAGCACGCCCATTTTGAATTTGGACTTGAGAATGTGAGCCGGCAGTTCGTCTGGTCGTTTCTGCACGCGCATCCGTTCTACAACTCCGAGCAGCAAAGCCAGCGCTACGTGCGGCTCGACCGTGCGCAGGCGTTCGTTCCCTCGGAGGGCCCGAGTTTCGGTGCTGCCGAGCGCGCGATCTACGAGAAAGCGGTGGCGCGCGCGTGGGATTACTACCGCGAGCTTGCTACGGTGCTGGAGCCGGCGGCGCGCGAAATTCTCGGCGACATTTGGCACGTTGGTCCTGCGTCGCACGCGAAACGGGTCCAGAAAGTGCAGCGGCAGTCGGAAAAGCGCGCCATTGAAGTAGCACGATACGTGCTGCCCGTCGCGGCGTTCACGACCATGGTGCACACGATTTCCGGAATCGTCCTGCACCGCCTCTGGCGCATGTGCGCCGCGAACGACACGCCCACGGAAGCGCGCGCGGTGATCGGCGAGATGGTGGCGCGCGTCCGCGAAGTGGATGCGCAGTTCTTCGACCGTTTCGACAATGAACCAATGGACGAGCCGCCAGAGCTAGGCGAAGCGGGGCGCGATGGCGAAGCATTCGCCCGGGAGTTCGACGCGCGGCTCAGCGGGCTCACGTCTCGTCTGATCGACTACTCGCCGAACGCGGTTGCGTCGATCGCGGAAGCATATCGCGCGGTTGTCGGGCTCACTGCGTCAGAATGTCCGGATGGTGAAGCGGTGGATCGCGTGCTCAATCCCGCCCGCAATCCGTATCGCCGCGAGACGCTGAATGTGGGCGTCCACGCACCGATGATGCGCGCTCTCGACCAGGCGCATTTCACGTTCGCGAAGAAAATCAGCCACACCGCCGATAGCCAGGACCAGCGGCATCGAATGGTACCGGCAGCTCGCCCGTTGCTGGCATTTGCGGACACGCGTTCGCCCGACTACGTCACGCCCATGCTGATCCGCGATAACCCGCGCGCTCTCGAAATCTATCAGCGCGCCATGGACGACGCCTGGGCGGCGAAAAACGAGCTGCTCGACCGAGGCGTGCCGCGCGAATTCGCCCTCTACCTGCTGCCCAACGCAAAGTCGATTCGCCTCGTCGAATCCGGTTCGCTTCTCCACCTGCTGCACAAATGGACCATGCGGACGTGCTTCAACGCGCAGGAGGAAATCTATCAGGCTTCGCTTGAAGAGGTGCAGCAGGTGCGCAACGCGCTGCCTGAACTGGGCCGCTACATCGGCCCACCCTGCTATCTGCGCGCCGGAGTATCCACGCCGATCTGCACCGAAGGTTCGCATTTCTGCGGCGTAAAAGTCTGGCTCGATTTTCCGAACATCGAACGCCGCATCTGACGATGCACAGCATAGGTTGCTGATCCGGCGCGCCGGAATCCTTTAGAATGTGATGCATGGAGAAGAAGATTTTCTGGGGATGCTTTGCGGTCCTCGGATTAGCGGCGGATTTGTTCTTGCCGTTTTGGTGGGCGGTCGGTGCAACTGCCCCGATCGCAATTTTCTGCTGGTGGGTGGCATACCGCAGCGATTGGTTCGGCCTCTCGGCGCGCTAGGTCGTTCGTTCCCTGGCGTTCCTTCCCGCGAATTCGGTACTGAGTCAGTTTGAATTGTGACTGCTTTTGTCACGATCAAGAAAATTCAAGCTGACCCGGTGCGGAGGATTCAAAGCGCGAGCAATCTTTTGCCAAGAGGATTATCATTGCGCCGAGAGCGACGGGGGCTTTGGTGCAGCCATTCGGAGGCATGCCATGGTGCGAAAGATCAACGAAAACACGATCACCGATGCGGCGATCGGCCAGATGTCCGGAACGACCGATCCGCGATTCAAAGAGATCATGGCGGCGCTGGTGCGCCACCTGCACGATTTCGCGCGTGAGGTGGATTTGACGGCCGAGGAGTGGCTGGGCGCGATTCGTTTTCTGACGGCCGTGGGGCAGAAATGCACGGCGCATCGGCAGGAGTTCGTGCTGCTTTCGGACACGCTGGGGCTGAGTTCGCTGGTGAACGCGTTGCACGACAAGCGCGCCTCCGATCCGGCGACGAAATCGAGCCTGCTTGGGCCGTTCTATCGTCAGGACGCGCCGATGATGAAGCTCGGCGATTCGATCATTTCCGAAAGCGAAGGGCCGGAAGTGGTGTTTTACGGACGCGTGACAAACGCCTCAGGACAGAGCATTCCCAACGCGCTGGTGCAGGTCTGGGAGCCGGACGAGACCGGGAACTACGATTTGCAGAAACACGATCCTTCGGTAATGGATTTGCGCGGATGCTTTCGCGCGGATTCCGAAGGCCGCTACTATTTTCGCGGCATTTGCCCGACGGGCTACATGATCCCGATGGACGGTCCGGTCGGCGACATGATCCGCGCACAACGCAGGCATGGCTACCGGCCCGCGCACATCCATTTCATCGTTAGCGCGCCGGGTTATCGGGAGCTGGTGACGGCGCTATACGTGGCGGGCGACGAGCACATCGACTCGGACACGGTTTTCGGCGTCAGCGATTCGTTGGTGATCAATGTGAATCAGAATGATCCGAATTCGCCGATTCCGAACAAGCCAACGATTCATTACGACTTCCAACTGGCGGCAGCGGCCAAGAGCGCGGCGATGTCCGGACGCGTGGGCGTCGATCCCTCGCAAATACTACAGAAAGCGCACTAGTACCCACCCAAAGCGCCTCAAGCAGTTTTTCTGGCCGAGTGATACGCGCGCTTGAAATGCTTGCGCGGCTGTTCCTTGGGCAGAAACCGCCCTCCGAATGACAAATGCCTGATACGTCTCTGAATTTCAGGCGTGGTGGCGCGCGGCGGACTGGATTTCCGCGCGAATCGCGTTCGCGCCGGCGGCCATCGCTTGCATTTTGCCGAAGGCTGATTCGGCGGGCAGATACTTCATGCCGCAATCGGTGGCGATCACCAGGCGCTCGGGGCTGACGTACGGCAGCGCGCGCCGGATGCGAGTGGCGACCGTGTCCGCGGATTCCACTTCCGGAGTGGAAAGATCGATGACGCCGAGAATGATGGTTTTCTTCGGCAGATTGGCGAGCACGGAGCAATCGAGTTTGCTCTGCGCGGTCTCGATGGAGATCTGCTGCACCGGCGCATCGGCGAGTTTTTCAAGGAACGAATACCTCGCGGGCCGGCCGGGAACGAGGGCCGCATATCCGAAGCAAATGTGCAATGCCGTCGTGCCCTTGATGCCTTCGACGGCGCGCGCCAGCGCCGTCAGGCCATACCGCTGCGCTTCTTCCGGGCGAGCCTCCATCCACGGCTCGTCGATTTGCACTACGTCCGCGCCCGCAGCGAATAAATCCTTAATTTCGGCGTTGACGGCGGCGGCGTAATCGACGGCCATTTCATCGACGGTCGGGTAGTAATCGTTCTGCGCCTGCTGCGACATCGTGAAGGGACCAGGTACGGTGATTTTCGTCTGGCGGTCGGTATTGGCGCGCAGGAATTCCATGTCGCGCACTTGCACCGGATGTTTGCGCCGGATTTTGCCGGTGACGCGCGGCACGGTGACGGCGTGGCCGCTCCGGCTGGTGACGGTACCGGGATTTTCGAGATCGACGCCTTCGAGAGCCGTGGCGAAGCGATTCGAGTAGCTTTCGCGGCGCATCTCGCCGTCGGTCAGGATATCCAGCCCGGCACGTTCCTGCGCACGAATGGCGAGAAGCGTGGCATCGTCCTGCGCTCGATCGAGCCACTGAGGCGCGACGCGCCAAAGCGATGCGGCGCGCACACGCGGCGGCATCTGATGGCTGAGCTTTTCGCGGTCGATCAGCCACTCGGGTTGCGGATACGAGCCAACGAGCGATGTGGGAAGCAGAGTCATAGCACTCCAAAGTGCGGTGCGGAGGTGCCTCTTGTCAAGCCCGCCTGTGGCCGAGCAATTCCCTGTGGCACGGAGGTTAATTCGCCGAAGGGGCGGCGGCTTCGCTTTTCGCACCGCGGCACAAGACGGAGTTCAGGACGGCGGTGAATTCCTGGACCGACGCGCCGCCGGCGGACTTTGAGCGCCACGCGACAAACCCGTCCGGCCGGACGAGCACGGCGCCGGTTGGCGAAATCCCATAGGCGTTCAGAAATTCGCCCGAAGGATCGGTCAGGCCGGATTTGCCGACGGTGTGAACGTCGAGCGGCACTTGCAACTGGCTCGCTGCCGCGCCCGCGCATTCCGACCAGGCATTCGCTTCCGGGCCGGTCAGCAGGACGAAATTGCCGCCGAAAAGATCCAGGGTCGAAATGCGCTCGGACTCTTTTTGCAAATAGAGATGGGGAGCGCGCGTTCCCGACATGGCTTTCGATTCACGCGGATTGACGTGCCCGCGAGAGTCGGTCTTGACCTCGGGAACCACAGCTGCGGAATGATAGACGTAGCCGCACTCCACGTTGAGATCGTTTTCGAGCGCTTGCATGTCATCAGAGCGCAGATAGGGCGCTGCGCGCGTCACGTATCGCGAGAAGGCCTGCTCGACTGTGAGTGCGGCGGCGGGACGGCGCTCCGGACCGTAGGTGGAAAGAAGCCGCGGACCCGCAAGCCCCTTGAGCACGTAGGCCAATTTCCACGCGAGATTGTGCGCGTCCTGGATGCCGGTGTTCCCGCCGAAGCCGCCATGGGGAGGCATGACATGCGCGGCATCCCCAGCCAAGAAGATTCGACCCTGCTGGAAGCGCTCGGCGGTATCGGCTTCGGCGTCCCAGTGCATCACGTTATCGATCGTGACGGGAACCGTTTCGTCGCCGAGCGCCGAGCGGAGCAGGGCATAGCATTTTTCCTCAGTCAAATCCTTCGACACGTCCGTTACAGGGTTTTTCGCGTCGCCCAGCCAATGAACCGCCAGGAAACCGGAAGTGAAAGGTTTTTCGACGCGAAAGAAGCCGTTTAGCACGGGATTGACGACGTACATGACGCTCAAGCTGCGTCCGCGCAGGAGCGGTCCCACGTCGCCATGAAAATAGATGGTGATGCTCTTTGAAAAAACTCCGTGGCCGAGCATACGAATGCCCAGGCGGTCGCGCACTTTGCTGTGGCTGCCGTCGGCAGCGACCATGTACTTCGCGCGTACGGTCTGTGTTTCTCCGGTATCGCGATGGCGGATCGCGGCGGAGATACCATCTCGGTCTTCTTCGAACGAGACCATCTCGGTGGAGAAGCGCAATTCCGCTCCTAATTCATGAGCGCGGCGCTGAAGGAGCGGCTCCAGCAAGTTTTGAGTGATGAAAAGGCGCAAGCTGGGGCTGACGTCGCGCACACCTTCGTTGAGGTTGGGGATAAACCAGGCGATTTCCTTGCCGGTCAGACTTTCGAGCGCCATAATGGCGCCGTCCTGCACGAACTGTTCCTCGGACTTTTCCATCACGATCTGCTCGACGCCCACTTCGCGCAAAACTTCCATGGTGCGTTGCGTGATCATTGCCGCGCGCGGATGGATCGCCGTGCCTCGATGATGTTCGACGGCCAGGCTGCGAATGCCGTGATGCCCCAGAAAGAGCGCCGTGGACATCCCGACCAAACTGCCGCCGACAATGAAAACGGGAACTTCGATATCAGCCATATTCGCTCCGCCGCGCGGGCCCACGTGACTGGAAGTGCGTTGGGCGCCCAGGGCCGCTCAGCGGGTGTTTATACCGCACTTCGTGGGTTGGCGGAATAGCAACAGGCCAGTTGGCCGCGACACAGAATGCGTGCAAAGGCTCGGTTCTGTGATATACTGCTGTTGCGTTGATACGCGGTTGTGCAGTGCGGTCCCTCCGGTGCAGTTCCTGATCTGAGATTACCCGCCCTTCAGTTTCCTCCGATGTTTTCAGCGTAATTTCAAAATGAATCTGGCCGTGTGAGTTGTGGCGGCTCGTTTCAATGCCCCAATGCGGGCGTGCGAGCCACGCGGACCCTGTCCAGACAGAAAGTTACTCAGAATCAATGCAAAGTTTTACAGAACTTACCATTTCAAGTTATCTGCAGGACCGCATCGCGGCCGCGGGATTTGTGGCGCCAACGCCCGTGCAGGCCGCTGCAATTCCGCACGCGCTTGCGGGGAAAGACGTGCTGGCAACAGCGCAAACGGGCACAGGCAAGACGCTGGCGTTCCTGCTTCCGATCATGGAAAAGCTACTGGCCGAGAAGACTCGCGGGATCGCCGCGCTCGTGCTTGGTCCGACGCGCGAACTCGCGCTGCAAGTGGCCGATCAATACGACGGGCTGCGCGGGCGGCAACTTCCGCCAGCGGCTGTCGTCGTGGGCGGCCTTTCCGAAGGACGGCAACTGGAGGCACTCCGGCGCGGAGCGCGGTTGGTCGTCGCCACGCCAGGCCGGCTGGAGGATTTCATCGATCGCGGGCTCGTGGATTTTAGAGCGCTTCGCGCGCTGGTACTCGACGAGGCGGACCGCATGCTCGACATGGGCTTCCTGCCATCGATTCGCCGAATCGTGGCGGCGCTCCCGCGGCAGCGGCAGACGATGTGCTTTTCGGCCACGATGGAAGCATCGGTCGCGCACCTGGTGAGCGACTATCTACGGCATCCGGTGCGCGTGGCCCTTGGCTCGACGCTGAAACCCTCGGAGAACGTGCGCGTACAAGCGTTTGAGGTACCGCCCGACCACAAGCAAGACGCTTTGCGCCGATTGCTGGCGCACGAAAAAGGACGCTGCCTGGTGTTCGCGCGGACCAAGCGCGGCGCCGAGCGGCTCACCTGGAGCCTCACACGCGACGGATTGAATGTGGCGGTCATCCACGGTGACCGTTCGCAGTCGCAGCGGCTCGCCGCACTCGAAGGATTCAAGCAGGGCCGCTACCCCATACTCGTTGCGACGGACGTGGCGGCTCGAGGTATCCACGTGGAAGATGTCGCCCACGTGATCAACTACGACTTGCCGGAGCTTGCAGAGAACTTCATTCACCGCGTGGGACGCACAGGGCGAGCCGGTGAGCGCGGCGTGGCGTCCGTTTTGTTCTCGCGCGATGAGCGCGGGGAACTGGCGCAACTAGAGCGCACGCTCGGGATTCGCATTGAGCGGGCGCCTCTGCCTGAGGGGACTTTGCTTCCGCAGCCGTGCGCGATGCGGCCGGTGAATGCCACGCGAATTTCATCTCCGGCGCGAGGCTCGGCGCTCGTCACGCTGCCTGGCGAGTATCTGCAGGCGCAGGTGGGCGACTAAATTTGCCCGCCGGTTGCCCCGGCACCCGCAAAAAATTCGGGGAATTCCCGGGCGCTCGGTCGAAAGATCGGTGCCCGGCGAATCGTTCAAAATCACTATCGATTAACGCCCTGAATCGTTGCTAATAGTTACTCCGCTCCGCGACTTCTTGAAAGAGCGTAAATACATGCGATTGACACTGTTAGGTCGCAGTGCTACCGTGCTGGCCGTCGGCCAATCCTCGCAGTTTTGGGAGTAGATCATGCCCTACAAATTGACGATTAACGGGCGCCACGAGACGGTGGACGTTCCCGGGGACATGCCGCTTTTGTGGGTGATTCGCGATGTCCTGAATCTTCATGGCACGAAATTCGGATGCGGAATGGGTCTCTGCGGCTGCTGCACCGTACATCTGGGGGACCGGGCGGTCCGCTCCTGCCTAACGCCGGTTTCCGAAGCGCACAACAAACACATCACTACGATTGAAGGTCTTTCGGAAGATGGAACGCATCCCGTGCAGGTCGCATGGATGGAAGCGGACGTGCCTCAATGTGGCTACTGCCAGGCGGGACAGATGATGTCCGCGTCGGCACTGCTGAAAAAGACTCCCCATCCCACAGACGAAGAGATCGATGCGGCCATGGGTGGCAATCTTTGCCGCTGCGGCTGCTATCATCGCATCCGTGAGGCGATCCACCAAGCCGCCGGAACGACTGCTGGCAGCAGCACGGGCCAGGAATAGGAGAATCCCATGCCAACGATGGAAAAAGTATTCATCGATCGCCGATCTTTTTTGAAAGTGACCGCGTTGGCCAGCGGAGGAATGCTTCTGGCGCTCTACGCCTCGCCCCTCGACGAGGTGTTCGCGCAGATGGGTTTCCCCCAGGCCAAGCTGGTTCCCGGCTCTTTCGTCATGATTCACCCGGATAACACCTTTACGATCATGGCCAAGAATCCGGAGACCGGCAACGGCGTCCGGACCATGCTTCCCATGATCATCGCCGAAGAGCTCGACGTGGATTGGAGCAGCGTAAAAGTCGAGCAGGCTGATGTGGACCAGAACAAATACGGGATGCAAATCGAAGGCGGCAGCACGGCGGTGCCGCTGAACTGGATGGCCATGCGTCAAATCGGCCGGGCGGGGCGCCAAATGCTCGTCGCAGCCGCGGCGCAGACCTGGAGCGTTCCGGAACCCGAGTGCACCACTAAAGCTGGTAAGGTTCTCCACGAAAGCTCGGGCAAGAGCGCGACCTATGGCGAGCTGGCATCCAAAGCGGCAACCATGCCGGTGCCGGATTTCCAGACATTGAAGTTCAAGGACCCGCAAGACTACACGATTGTCGGCAAGCCGACGAAGGACGTCGACGATCGCAATATCGTTACGGGCAAGCCGATCTTCTCGATCGACGTGAAGCTGCCGGGCATGATGGGTGCCGTGTTCGTGAAGTGCCCGGTGTTCGGTGGCAAGGCCGTCAGCGCGAATCTGGACGAGATTAAGAAATTGCCGGGCGTGCGCTATGCTTTCATTGTTCCCGGCTCGGGTAACATTGCGACGCTCTCCAGCGGAGTGGCGATCGTTGCCGACCAGTGGTACCAGGCAAACCAAGCGCGGAAACAGTTGAAGGTGGAGTGGGACGAAGGTCCAACGGCCAACGAGAGCAGCGAAGGCTTCCTGCAGCAGGCACAGGCGCTTGCTCCGCAGAAGCCGCAGCAGGTTTTGCGGCACGATGGCGATGTGGACTCGGCGTTCGGCAGTGCGGCGCACGTCGTGGAAGCGTTCTACGCCTACCCGTTCGTGGCCCACGCGACCATGGAACCGCGCAACACCACGGCCAGGTATCAGGATGGGAAGCTTGAGATTTGGACGAACAGCCAGCTTCCGGGCATAGGCGTGATGCCGCTGGCGCAGATCCTGAAAATGTCGCCCGGCGATATCTCCGTTCACATGGTTCGTGGCGGCGGCGGCTTCGGGCGCGGGCTGGTGAACGACTATTTCACCGAAGCGGCGTACAT
>JASHWB010000103.1 GCA_030044295.1 Candidatus Acidiferrales bacterium | reverse complement strand
GATCACTGGACAGGGGCAGTCGCCGCTGGCGAGCGTTCCACAGTGGCTCAATACCACCTGTCCGAAGTGTGGCGGCCCTGCGCGCCGCGAGACGGACACAATGGACACGTTCGTCGATTCATCGTGGTACTTCTATCGGTACACCGATCCGCACAATGCCAGCGCCGCGTTCGACAAATCAAAGGTGGCGTACTGGTTCCAAATTGACCAGTACGTTGGCGGGATCACACACGCGATCCTGCATCTTTTGTATTCGCGGTTCTTCTGCAAGGTGATGCGCGACCTCAAGCTTGTCACGCACGACGAACCGATCGCGCGGCTATTCACGCAAGGGATGGTGCAGAAAGGGGGCGTTGCCATGTCGAAGTCCCGCGGTAACGTGGTGGGCGCAATCGATATGGCCGATAAATACGGCTGCGACACCGGCCGCCTCTACACTTTATTTGCTGCGCCTCCGGAAAAAGATCTCGAATGGAGCGAGCAGGGCATCGAGGGCTCTGCGCGCTTCCTCAACCGCGTCTTTCGGCTCATTGACAAGCACAGCGCGCGGCTGAAGAACGTTCCTTCTAAAGTCGGCGGTAGCAACGGGGCCGAGGCCGCGACGAAGGAAAAGCTGCTCGTGCGTCGGCTGCATCAGACCCTCAAGCGCGTAACCGAAGATTTCGAGACGCGCTGGCACTTCAATACCTCGATCGCGTTGATTATGGAATTGGTGAACGATCTGATGGCTCAAGAGCCGCTGGATCGAGATATCTCCCCCACCGCGCTAAAGGGTGTGCTGGAAGACTTGGTTTTAATGCTATCGCCGATGACACCACATGTCGCTGAAGAGCTATGGGAGATGCTCGGCCATTCCGACGGTGTTTATGCGCAGAAATGGCCGCCATATAGCGCAGAACTGGCCCGCGAAGAACAAATCGAAATCCCCGTCCAGATTAATGGGAAAGTGCGCGCGCGCATTATGGCGGAAGTCGGCTTGACCGAAGACGAATTGAAACAGCGGGCCATGGGCGATCCACAGGTGGCGTTTCTCGTCGCGGGGAAGCAAATCGTGAAAGTGATCGGCGTCCCGAATAAGCTGGTGAACTTCGTGGTGCGATGAGCCCAGATGCTTTTCGGCGCAGGCTCGTCGTGCCAAGTTCATGCTATTCTTTCCGCAGATGTTCTTCCGATTCGCGGTATCCAATCAACGGAGCGGCGCTAAGTGGGCGAGCGCAAAACAATGACCGAAAGCGGAGCGGCACTGCAAAAGGAGTCGGGCGCGTCAGTCGGCACGCGTCACGGAATCGTCGTGCTCGATTTCGGGGGACAGTACACGCAGCTCATCGCGCGCCGCATTCGCGAACAGGAAGTTTTCTCCGCCATTTTGCCCTGTACTGCGTCGATTGACGAAGTCCGCGGCTACGAGCCGGTCGGCCTGGTCCTTTCGGGCGGACCCAGTTCGGTTTATGAAAGCGACGCGCCGGTTTGTGACCCTCGCATGTTGCAGCTGGGCATACCGGTACTGGGCATCTGTTACGGGATGCAGTGGCTCACCTACAATCTGGGCGGCAAAGTCGAGCGAGCCGGCCGCCGTGAGTATGGCCGCGCTCAACTGGAAATCGAATGCTCCTCCGCGCTGTTCGCGGGCTTGCCCGGGGCGTTGAAAATCTGGAATAGCCACGGCGACCATGTCGTGGGGTTGCCGGCAGGTTTCCACGTAACCGGGCGCACCGACAACTCCGTCGCCGCCATCGAGAACCCCGAAAAGAAAATGTTCGGCGTCGAGTTCCACCCGGAAGTGCAGCACACAGACCATGGAACTGAGATTCTCCGCAATTTCGTCTTCGAAATTTGTGGCGCAAAAAGGAACTGGAATCGCGCGGGCTTCATCGCCGGGACGGTCGAGGCAATTCGCAAACAAGCCGACGGCGCTCGCGCAATCTGCGCCTTGAGCGGAGGCGTGGATTCGGCTGTGGCCGCGGCGCTGGTTGCACGCGCGCTTGGCGACCGGCTTACGAACGTCTTCGTCGATACTGGGCTGCTGCGGTCGAACGAGTTCGCCGATACGCTTGATTTGCTTCGCGGCCGTTTGGGCCTGAAGGTGATTGGAGTCGATGCCTCCGACCGTTTCCTGGCGAAGTTGAAAGGCACCACCGATCCCGAGCAGAAGCGCAAAATCATCGGCAACGAATTCATCCACGTTTTTGCCGAGGAAGCCCGCAAGCTCGCGCAGTCCACTTCGGGCGGGCTGCCGGTCAAATTCCTCGTGCAGGGCACGCTCTATCCGGACGTGATCGAGTCGATTTCCGTCAAAGGGCCTTCAGCGGTAATCAAATCCCACCACAATGTTGGCGGCCTTCCCTCGGATATGCCCTTCAGCCTGATTGAGCCTCTGCGCGATCTTTTCAAGGATGAAGTTCGTGGCATCGGCAGGGAACTCGGCCTACCGGACGAAATTCTCGTAAAGCACCCGTTCCCGGGACCGGGACTCGCCGTGCGCGTGCTGGGCGAGGCCAGCCGCGGACGGCTGGAGACGCTGCGTATCGCAGACGCCGTAGTCGTCGAAGAAGTCCGCCGCGCCGGAATTTACGAAAAGGTCTGGCAAGCATTCGCGGTTCTGCTGCCGGTTCGCAGCGTAGGAGTCATGGGCGACGGGCGGACCTATGGTGATACGATTGCCGTAAGGGTTGTTGAATCCATCGACGCAATGACTGCGGATTGGTATCGACTGCCCATGGATGTGCTGGAACGCATTTCTACGCGGATCGTGAACGAAGTCCCGGGCGTAAATCGCGTGGTTTACGACATCAGTTCGAAGCCACCCAGCACGATCGAATGGGAGTAAACTTAGGAACGAGTCAGTGGACGAACAGCAGGGCCGGGAAGCGGCGCCTCAGTACACCACTACCTTGGTGCCGGTTGAAGATGGATGTTGATCTATTCAAGCCGGGCGATGAGATGGCTAGCGATTGGCCATTTTCTGGGCCATGTACAGCAACAACCGCCGGTCGGCTTCCTCAATTCGTCCCAGCAAGCGGCGAAAACGCCCCAAGAACCGAGCTTCTTTGCCAGTGCTTCCCCAGGCGATGTCATCCGCGCTTTTCCGCTTGGGCAGATTAGGCAGCTCGGGGGGCTCTTCGCCGTCGTAGAATAGTTGGTAGAGCGGCACTTCCATGGCGCGAGCCAGCTTTTCGAGTGTCTCGATCGCCGGAACGGTGTGGCCGTTCTCGACGCGCGAAATGTAGCAGCGGAGCAGGCCGGTGCGCTTTTCGATGTCGCCCTGTGAAAGTTTTTTGGATTCGCGGAGTAGGCGAATCCTTTCTCCGATTATCATGGCGGTAATGTTACATGGCGCTAGTAATGCCTGCAAGAACAAATTACGCGCGCAACTCCGTGCTCTGGGCGTAACCGAATAGCCATGGCACACGTCATTAAAGACATGGTATCCAGCGCTCCGGCGATGACCCTGCCGCTCGATCGCGCAGGGCAGCAGCGGGACGATCGCGCACTCGTCCGCGAGTGCCAGAGCGGAGTACAACGCGCTTTCGAGGATCTGGTGCGGCGCCATCAGCAGCGCGTGTTTGCGCTTGTCGGCGGAATTTTGCGGCGGCCGGAGGATGTCGAGGATGTCGCACAGCAGGTATTTCTGAAGGCGTATCTCGGCATCAAAAAGTTCGATCAGCGGGCGGCGTTTTCGACTTGGCTTTACAAGATCGCCGTCAACGAGTGCTGGGATTATTTGAGGAAGAAGAAAGTCCGGCCCTTGGTTTACGAGGCGGATCTTTCCGAAGAGCAGGTTTCGCGGCTGGATGGGATTGTTTCGCTGACGAACCCGCCGGAAGGACCGGATCAACGAGCCGAGGCGCGGGAGATGCTGCAGCGAATGCTCGATGCTCTTCCCGAGCAGGACCGGCAATTGCTGGTACTGAAAGAGATGTCCGGATTTTCGGTGCAGGAGTTGGCTGAAATCTTGAAGCTCAACGTCAATACGGTGAAAGTCAGGCTATTCCGGGCGCGCGGCAAAATCATGGATAGTTACCGCCGCCGTCTGGACGCGGCGCACAAGCCACTGCCCGCTTCCGCTCCGCGGGGGAAGGAGTGAACCACCATGTCCGCTGATATGGCACTGCCAAACACGGCGTGTTTGCAGTACGAGGCGCTGCTGGAAGATTATCTGCACGCGGGCCTCAGCTCCACGGACGCAAAGCGCGCGGAGGAGCACTTGTCCTCTTGCGGCGCGTGCCGCGAGGCCCTTGAGAACGCGCGGGTCGGCCTTCGCATGTTTCGTGCCGCCGCACCGGAACAGGTGGTTCCAACCGCTGGTTTTCCGCGTACCGTGATGGCCCGGATTCGTGCCGCGGAATCTGATATGACAGACGATCGCGCCGGCTTCTGGCAATCGCTGGTGACGCTGGGTTGGCGCTTCGCCGCCACTGCGGCGCTGGCGCTTGCGGTGCTGGTTGCTTACGACGCCGGCCATGCGCGCCGTACGCAACCGAGCACGATGGCCATACGTCCTATACAAACGACGGACTTCCTGCTTGCCGCCGGCCCGGCACAACCGCCGGCAAATCGAGACGAGGTCCTGATGATGGTGGCGGAATCAAACTATGGAAACAACTAAAGCACGCCGCGAAGCGGCAATTCTGTTTATTGCGGTATTCGTGCTGGGGGTGGTGTTCGGCGGTGTTGGCGACCGCCTGTGGAATCAGCACGTCTCGGGTGAGACGGCCATGACGGTTCCGCCTCCGCACGCCACACGCGATCAGCTGATCGACAACTTCTCCCAGGCCATTAAGCTAACGCCCGATCAGCGCAAGCAAGTCGTTGAAATTATCGACGATACCGGTGCGCGGGAGAAATCTCTGTATGCGCCGCTGGACGGCCAAAGAGACGCCCTGCGGCTTCAGTGTCGGTCCCGCATCCGCGCCATCTTGACGCCCTCGCAGATTCCGAGATTCGAGGAGTTTATGCGGCGCGTCGATGAGCAGCGCAAGGCGCAAGCCGCCGCTGCGGCAGCTGCGGCTGCTAATTCCGGGCACTAACGCAACGCGCGCCTTGAATCGCATCCAGGAGTTCAGCGCGGGCAATTGCCCGGCCAAAGAGAGCACACCCTGCCAACACCTATGAATCAGAATTCAGCCGCATCGCAAGTGTCCGTGGAGCAGGCTGCTGCCTCGACGGGCAACGTGCCCACCATCCGCATCGAAGGGATCCATAAAACCTACGATTTGGGCGAAGTCCAGGTACATGCCCTACGCGGTATTTCCATGGAGATCTATCGCGGCGAGTTCGTGGCCATCATGGGCGCATCGGGCTCCGGCAAATC
>JASHWB010000102.1 GCA_030044295.1 Candidatus Acidiferrales bacterium | reverse complement strand
CGCAGAAAAGGGTCCATTCAATCGATAGAGGTGGTCCGCCTGCCGCGGCTTGAGCGGCTGTACGCCTGGTCGATAAAGCGGATTTTCAAGAACAGCTACACCAGCAGGGCTCTGACGGTTTTCGCCTACCCATTCGCCGTGGCCTTTGAATGGCAAGTCTGGCGGCAGACGCGGGCTCGGATCAGGGCCGGCGAGTTCGATGTCGTACTGCGACTCCTGCCCGTCCCTTCGGTTTTGCCAAGTCCATTCGCTTTCTTCCTGCGGAACGGCCCCATACCTTTTGTGATCGGGCCGATCAATGGCGGCTTGCCCTGGCCGAAAGGTTTCAGCCAGGCCGAAAAGCAGAAGGAGTGGTTCGCACGTTTCAGGAATCTATACCGCTTCACGCCCTTCGCTCGGTCGACGTATCGCCATGCCGCAGCCATCGTCGCAGGTTCGTCTCAGACTTACACCGAGTTCGCCGCGTATCGCGACAAACTTTTCTTTCTTCCTGAGAACGGAGTCAGCCGCTCTTTCCGCCCCGAGGTCGCGCGCGGATCGGAGCACGACGGGCCGCTCGAGCTGATTTTCGTCGGCGGGCTCGTTCCTGTGAAAGCCTGCGATCTTGCCTTGCAAGCGGCCGCGCCACTTTTGCGAAACAATTCGGCCCGGTTCACGATTGTCGGCGACGGCCCGGAGCGAAACCGCCTGGAGCAGCTTACGAGATCCCTTGCAATCGAGAACGCGGTGTCGTTCTGCGGCTTCCTCAGCCATGATCAAACCATGCAGCGGCTTAAGGCGGCGGATGTGATGGTGTTTCCATCCATCCGCGACTTCGGCGGCGGCGTAGTCTTTGAGGCTCTCGCGGTCGGTACCGTACCTTTGGTCGTGGACTTTGGCGGTCCGGGAGACATCGTTCATCCAAACGTAGGGTACAAGGTGCCTCTCACCAATGAGGCTGACGTCGTAGCCCAAATGGGAAAGATTCTGGCCGAGCTCGCGCAGGATCGCGACCTTCTTAATCGCTTAGGACAGCAAGGCATGGCCTACGCGCGGGAGCGCTTGACTTGGGATGCGAAGGCGCAGGTCCTTACTGGGATCCTGAACTGGGCCGTGCGGCAGGGCCCGAAGCCAAGCCTGCCGCCGCCAAAGAGGTTGCAAACCGAGCCTGCGAGATGAGGCAGAGAGGCAGGCTCGGCGGCCGCCTCCGATCACTCAACCTGCCGATACGCCGTTCTCGGCAGGGCGGAACTGGAACCCATTCCACCAATACACTAAAACCCGGCGTTCCGCGGGGACAGGTTGGAGCGACCCCGCGGGCCTTCCAGATGTAAAAGCTAGATGGCCGGAAGCACGCGCAACCGTGCGCGCGGATCACTACTCAAGGGGCAGAGGCACGCTGTGAAGAAAAAAATACTAATCATAGACGAAAACGGTACCGTGCCTCACGACACGCGTGTGTGGAGGGAAGCGGTCGCGCTACGCGAGGCCGGATACGAAGTGACCACGCTTTGCCCTCGCGGCCAGGGACGTGACAGTCACGGATACGAAGTGATCGATGGCATTCACATCTATCGCCATCCCATGCCGCCGGAGGCAAACTAGGCTGCTGGCTATCTCCTTGAATACTCTTGTGCGCTGTTCTGGCAGCTTTTGTACTCGTGGCGCATTTACCTGCGCCGCGGCTTTCATCTGATTCACGGCTGCAATCCGCCCGATACCATCTTTCTGGTGGCAGGGCTCTTTAAGCTACTTGGCGTGGCGTATATTTTCGATCACCACGATGCCAACCCGGAATTGTATATTGCCAAATTCGGACGCAAAGGGCCCTTATACAAGGCCCTGGCACTGCTTGAAAGATGGACGTTTCGTCATAGCGAGGTAGTCATATCCACGAACGAAAGCTACCGCGAGATCGCAATCAAGAGGGGCGGTTGCAATCCGGAGGACGTTTTCATTGTCCGCAATGGGCCTGACTTGCGGACGTTCAAGAGCGTCCGTGCGAATCCGGAGCTGAAGTATGGCAAGCGCTATTTGGTGGGTTACGTTGGAACCATGAACGCCCAGGACGGTTTGGATATCCTGGTGGATGTAGCTCTCCAAATCAGAAAGCTGGGGCGGCGCGACGTTCATTTCACCTGCATCGGCAGAGGTCCGGAGCTATCCGCACTCAGGAAGACCGTGCGCGATCAAGGTCTTGAAAGCATGATGAACTTCACCGGGAGAATTCCAGACGCGGATCTGCTGGAGATTCTCTCGACGGCTGACGTGTGCGTGAATCCGGACAAGCCGTGCGAGATGAATGACATTTCAACCATGAATAAAATCATGGAATATATGGCGCTAGGCAAACCCATCGTTCAGTTCGAATCGAAAGAGGGCCGGTTTAGCGCCCAAGACGCTTCCCTTTACGCCGATTGGCGTGGCGGAGCCGCTGATTTCGCAGCAAAGATTCTGTGGCTTCTCGACCATCCCGATGCGAGAAACAGGATGGGCGCATTCGGCCGGCAAAGAGTTCGGCAAAAACTGGCGTGGGAGTACTCGGTTGGCCATTTGCTCGCCGCATATCAACGGGCCTTGGATAAAATGCAAAGCAAGCGCCGCGAAACTGTCCCCGCGTATCAGGAAACGGAAGAGAAGCCCGGAATGGCGCGAAC
>JASHWB010000101.1 GCA_030044295.1 Candidatus Acidiferrales bacterium | reverse complement strand
GGTTCACGGCGAAGACGCCGTGCTTCGCATTTTGGACAAAGAAACGCTGAGCGAAAAATTCCGCAATCTGACGCTCGACGTAGTGGGCTTCGAGGCCGATGAATTGGCGCGCTTCCGGCGCTACATTCACGAGCCCTACGGAATGGTGCTGGTCACCGGCCCGACCGGCTCCGGCAAGACGACGACTCTCTACGCCGCCATCAACGAGATTAAGAACGACGAGGACAAGATCATCACGATCGAGGATCCTGTCGAATATCAGGTGCGCGGCATCACGCAGATTCCGGTGAATGAAAAGAAGGGCCTCACGTTTGCGCGAGGACTGCGATCCATTTTGCGGCACGACCCGGACAAAATCATGGTCGGCGAAATCCGCGATCAGGAAACGGCGCAGATTGCCATCAATTCGGCGCTGACCGGCCATCTCGTGTTCACCACCGTGCATGCGAACAACGTGACGGACGTGATCGGCCGTTTCATCAACATGGGCGTCGAGCCGTACAATTTCGTTTCGGCGCTCAACTGCATCCTGGCACAGCGATTGGTTCGCGTCATTTGCGACAACTGCAAGAAGCGCGTTCATCATTCCGTGGAGGAACTCCGGGAATCGGGGCTCGATCCGGAGGAATGGGGAAAAGTGGCGTTCTACGAAGGAGCTGGTTGCCTGGAATGCTCCGGTAGCGGTTATCGCGGTCGGACCGCCATCACCGAGCTGCTCGACCTCTCCGATCGCATCCGCGAAATGATTATCGACCGGCGTCCTACATCCGAAATCAAGCGCACTGCGCGAGCCGAAGGTATGACTTTCCTGCGCGAATCCGCGCTGAAAAAAGTGCGCGCGGGCGCTACGACGCTGCGCGAAATCAATAAGGTGACGTTCCTTGACTAGCGCGGCGGGCGCCGCAAGCGCCGAGACCAAATCTTCCCGCACCAGTTTTATGGGAAAGGTCGATGGGTGGCTCCATGCCATGCCGCATCCGGCGCTGGTTGTGGAGATCGCGGCGGGTCACGTGGCGGCGGCGCGCTGGGGAGCATCGCGCGGCAGTCTGGAAAGTTACGCAGCGGAGCCGTTGCCGGGCGGCAGTGTGATGCCTTCGCCGGTCGAGACGAATGTGACGCAACCGGACGCGGTGCGGGAAGGACTCCGCCGTGTGTTTGGCAGGTTGCCGCATCGTGGCGCGCCGCTCGCCTTGCTCGTACCCGACATGGCCGTGCGCGTTTTCGTGCTGCCGTTCGAAAACCTGCCTCGCAAAGCTCAGGACGCCCTCCCGCTGCTACGCTGGCGGCTGAAGAAGAGCGTCCCATTTGACGTGGATGAAACTACGGTATCGTGGATGCGGCAGGCCGGGCGCGACGGCAGTTTGGAAGTGGTCACGGCAATAGCGCGCCGGCGTATCCTGCGGGAATACGAGGAACTTCTGGAATCCGTGGGAATCCGTCCGGGCGTGGTGCTCAGTTCGAGCCTGGCGACGCTGCCTTTGCTCGGCGAATCGGGGGCAACGCTGCTTGCGCGGCTCTGCGGTTCAACGCTGACGACGGTGGTGGTCCAAGGCGAATCGCTCTGCGTCTACCGCTCTACGGAGCTTTCCGCTGGACCGCGGCAGTTCGACGCACAGGCAGTGCTGGACGAAGTATTCCCAGCTGTCGCATATTTTCAGGATACGTGGGGCCGGGAGATCGACCGCGCCTACTTGGCGGGCTTTGGCGAAAAGAGCGATCTTTTTCGAGACGCGCTGGGGCGCGAATTGAACATAGGCGTCGAACCGATTGCAGCGGCGAGAGGCGCGCAATCGCTGGACTCGCAGGGCAAAGGTTTACTGCGCCAAGGACTTGACGGCCTGGCCGGCTGGGCGATGAACGGAGCTTCGTAGACAGAACGAAGATTTATGAACCTTGATTTATGAACCTTCGACTCAACTTTGCGACTGCTCCGCAGACGAATAACCGGCCGTTCGTCGCGGGATCTCTCCTCGGCGGCGCCGCGGCGTTAATAGCTCTCGTTCTGCTGGCGAACGCGGCGTATTCGTCGTGGCGCAGCCAGCGCACGCTCCGCGCCGAAACCAGTGCGCTAGAAGCGCAGATTCGCACGAGTGGCGTGCAGCAGCAGCGGCTTGCGGTGTACTTTCGCGGCGAGCAGACGCAGCGGACGTTGGAACGCTCGGAGTTCCTGAATTCGCTGATTGATGAACGCAGCTTCCCGTGGACCAAAATTTTTACCGATCTAGAACAAACACTACCACCGGGAGTCCGCGTCCTTAGCATTTCTCCGAAACTGAACAGCGGTCGCGCGGAGGTAACCCTGCAAGTCGGCGCGCAAACGGGCGCAAGCGAGGTGCAGTTCCTGAAGGCTATGGAAAATTCCAAGGTGTTTTCGGGGCTGGTGGTGAAGGATATAAAACAAGCCAAAGAGTCTGGCCAAGCTGCGGGTGCTCAAGACGCGTTTTTGATCGATCTCACGGTGTGGTATTCGACATGAGTTTCGGTTCATGGCCGGCTTGGAAAAAAGGAATCGCCTCCGCGCTGCTGCTCCTGGTGGCCATCGACATAGCGCTGGTGGTTGTGCTGTGGCAAATTGGACAGAACGGACCGCAAGCGATGCGAGCGCGCCAGGGCCGATTAACCGAACAGGCGAAGTTGCTGCGGGCGGATGTGGCGCGCGGCGAGAGAATACGCGCTTCGCTCCCCGAGGCCGGCAAGGAATGCGACGCGTTTTACAGCCATGCGTTTTTCGGCTCGACGACGGGTTATTCGCGGATCGAATCGGATTTGAATTCCATCAGCCAGGGCGCCGGAGTGCAAACGTCCGGATTGCAGTTCAAGCAAAAGGCGGTGAAGGGTCGTGGCGTCACCGAAGTAGACGTCCAGACAAAGGTGACGGCCGATTATCCATCGCTAATTCGCTTCATCAATGGTTTGGAGCGCTCGCAGGACTTTTTCTTGCTCGATGGCGTGGAATTGCACTCGGGTAACGGCGGTATGGTCGATCTCGATCTCCAGCTCCACACGTATTTCAGGACTTGAGAGAATGTCGCGGCGCGTTGAACTGTACATTTTTGCGGCGCTCATCGTAGTGCTGGGCCTTGTGCTGTACTACACCATGCGTCCGACAGGAGTGTCTGTCTCCGGCGTGGTCGCGGCGGACGGGCACTTTCACCCCTTGGACGTTCAGGAACCGGGACTCCACCTCGACCTACTCGATAACATCCGGAAGACGGAATATACCGGCGCGCACCGGAACATATTCGACGCCGAGCCGATTCCTGTTCCCAAGCCAAAGGTGCAAGCTCCGAAGCCGCAAGCGTTCTCCGGCCCGCCGCCCCCGCTGCCCTTGCAGGTTCCCGTGCAATTTTTCGGATACGCTTCGGAGGCAAGCAGCGGCCGGCGCGTCGGTTTTTTCTCGAGTGGCGACGACGTTCTGGTGCTGGCCCAGGGTGATACATTCCTCGGGCAATACCGTCTATTGAGCGTTACGAACGACTCGGCGGAAGTGATGCAAATTTCCACCGGCCGCCGTGAAACGCTGCCCATCAGCCAGCCGCCTGGCCAGTCTGGAAACTGATCGTATGCGTTCCGCTCCGCGCAGCCGCAGCAGAGTCGATAGACGCCGCGCCGCCACAGGCGCCGGGCGCTCGGGCGAGTCTGGCTACGCGTTCTTGATGGTACTCATCATGGTGGTGGCGCTGCTTATCGCCTCGCAGGAGGTGATGGAAAACTACGCCACGCAGGGTCGCCGCGTCCGCGAACAGGAAACCATCTGGCGCGGCCAACAGGTGGACCGCGCGATTCGACTCTACTATCACAAGACGGGACATTACCCGCAGACCTTCGATGATCTGCAATCAGGCATGGCCGAGTTGCATTTTTTGCGTGAAGTGGCGCTAAAAAACCCGATGAATCAAGTCGATGGAAGCTGGCGGTTTATCTACGTCAACTCCGCCGGGCAGATCATCGGCAGCGTTAAATACGCTACGCTGCAGCAGATGGCCATCCTGGACCTGAATCACGGCAAGATTCCGCCGGTCACGGCTGGCGCGGTTCCGGCATCGAGCCTCGCGTCTGGCGGGAATCAATCGACGCAGAACGGCCCACAATCGAGCGCGTCCAGCGACAATAACGACTTCGGCCAGCTTGAAAATCCGCTCGCGGCGCTCAAGCCCACTGGACCCGTCGATGGACCAGTCCCTGGAGCGTTTCTGACGGGCGTAGGTGGCAATACCGATGCGAAATCGTTGATCGTTTACAACGGCGGAAAGAAATACCTCGACTGGGAGTTCATTTGGAACCCGATTGAGGATCAGGCGCGCGCCATGCAGGCGCAGCAGCAATCCGGCGGAGCGACGGGTACTTCGTCGGGCGGACTATTTCCCGGCCTGACGAACTTGCCTGGTTTGCCTACGGGACTCACCGGAACGGGAACTTCGTCCTCTGGCGCCTCTGGCTCTGGATATTCGGGAACGCCGTCAACAACGTCGCCCAACGCGCCGTCCAATCCTGCGGGCACTCCAACGCCTCCGGATTCGACGCAGCAGAATGCGCCGCCACCGGATTCCGACTGAAAGGATTGGGCGCGAAAGCACGTCGCGGTTCGTTTTACAATGCCGCAAGCAGCTATGAAGATAATCTCTCGAGTCGCGGCGGTATTGGTGGCTGTGGCGCTGGTTTACGTGCTGTGGATCTTTTGGACGCGCGCGCGGCAGAATCACGCGTTCCAAGAGCGTGCGGCGCAGCAAGCTGCGGAGCAACGCGCCCGCGATCAGCAAACGTTTGAAGGCATGGGCGGGAACAGCTTCGCGATCCTCAGCTTTTTCGCCAGCCCGGCTTCGATCGGCCGCGGAGAGGAATCCGAGCTGTGCTATAGCGTTTCAAACGCGAAAACGGTCTCGATCGCTCCGCCCGTAGGCGACGTTTGGCCGGCATTCGATCATTGCGTCAGCGTCACGCCGCGCAAAACCACAACGTACACGATCACCATCGCGGACGCTGCGGGTCACACCAAATCCACCACGACCAATCTGCAAGTGCATTAACTCCGCGAATCTGAAGCTTTGGCGCGCAACGCTGCTTCGCAGCTGCCGTTGC
>JASHWB010000100.1 GCA_030044295.1 Candidatus Acidiferrales bacterium | reverse complement strand
GAGATGGCGGGCTAGCTTGCAGCGGCGGTTTCGGGCAGACGGCCGAAGCGGCGCTCGCGCCCCAAATAATCCTCAACGGCGGCTTCAAGATCGGCCGCGTCAAATTCCGGCCACATGCGCGGCGTGAAGAACAGCTCGGCATAGGCACATTCCCAAAGCATGAAATCGCTCAGGCGGCGCTCGCCGCCGGTGCGAATTAGGAGGTCGACGTCGGGCGCGGGCGTTCCGCCATTGGTCACCTGGCCGAGGCGGCGCGCGAATTCGCGCTCGGTGACTTCGAGGCTCGATATCATCCAGCACGCTGCGCGCAAGATGGCATCGCGCGAGGAATAGTCGAGCGCGATGCGCAGATCCATGCGGCGGCCAGCGGCAGTTTTGCGCTCGGCGAACTCGATAGCTTCGAGCAAGGAGCGCGGGATACGGTCGCGGCGGCCGATTACGCGCAAGCGAATGCGCTCCGCTTCGAATTCGGCGGCGCCATTGCGAAGGAAATCTTCAAGCAGGGCAAGCAGGGCGCAAACTTCGGGCGCGGGGCGCTCCCAATTGTTGGATGAGAAAGCGTACAGCGTGAGGGTTCCAATTCCAAGGTCGGGAGCGGCCCGAACGATGCGGCGAACGGCAGCGACACCCGCGCGATGGCCCTCCGAGCGCGCCAAGCCGCGCGCAGCGGCCCAGCGGCCGTTGCCATCGAGAAGAATCGCGACGTGAAGCAGCGGATCGGAGATCACTCTCGCTTTGCTATTGCCCATACTTGAAGAACACCTTCCTAGCCCTCGCGCGTGGAACGGATGAGGGCTTCCATATGATTCAAATATTTTTCGAGTGCGCGGCGACCGAGAGAACTCAACCGGTATTGTGTTTTCGGCAGCCGGCCCGAAAACGACTTGGTACACGAGACGTACCCGGCGTCTTCCAGTTTGCGCGCGTGAACGCTCAAATTACCGTCCGTAATTCGAAGAAGAGCCTTGAGCTCGTTAAACGTGAGCGCGGGATTCACGGCGAGGGCGCTTACGATGCCGAGCCGGGTGCGCTCGTGAATCAGCTGGTCCAGCTCCGCGGCCGAGTTTTCCACCGGACGCAAGACCGCAGAGACGCGCTTCTGTTTTTCATCGCGCGCCGAACGAAGCGCGGAAGTCCTACCCGCCATAATTCCTCGCGATCACCGCGCCGAAGAGAATGTGAAGGCCGCCAAACCCAATGGCGAGCAATGCGTTGCCCCAACTCGCCGGAGAAAAGAGCGCGACGGTGCCCAGCACCATGAAGCAAAGGCCCATCAAAGGCACAACGCGAATGGAAAATGCGCCGCCGGTCATGACGCCGGTGCCGTAGAGCAACAGCCAGACTCCCGCGATCGCGCCAGTCGAGCTAGCGCGGCCGAGCAAAAGAGTGAGCAGCGCACCGGCAAACAGCGGAGGAGCGAAGCTATAAACAAAGCGGCGGCCGGGTCCAGAGAGAAGCGACGTACCTGAATTGCGGGCTTTGGAAATCGTGGTCCAGATCGCGATGGCCACGGCGACGCAGGCTTCGATAATCCACGTGGCGAACCAATCGAACGCGATGGCCTGGCGCGATGCGATAACGGCTGCGCCGACTGCCGTGATGCCGATGGCCACTCCTCCCCAACCCGGAACGGCAGTGAAAGAACCGGCGCGTTCCATGGTCTCGCGGATGAAGCGCAGGTTGTCGCGAGCGTGATCGTCGAGTGCAACCGGCGTTTGCGAGTGCGGCGGACGCGCTTCGGACGGCATAGTTGCAGCCTACCATGAGCCATAGTTATGTCAAGTACTTTGCGGCACAAAGCTATCGAAAACGTAAATGGCCGCCTAGATCGCGCAACTGGCTCTCCTCCGGGGACTGCACGTGGAAGGATCAGCGCCCGAATTTGGCCGTACGCGATCTCTCCGACTGCGGAATTGCTTGTGGCAATGCGGCGCGCACGATATGCTTCCACGCGGACGGCCACGGTCTGGCCGGTGGAGCGCTCCGTATCAGCCAGGGCGCACACACCAAGGAGGTATTCGTGATGAAAACGTTGACGCTGGGAGCTGCCGCGGTGCTGTTGTTGAGCCTCGGCGGGGCGGCGCGCGCTCAGCAAAGCAGTTCGAATCCGGTCGCGGACGGACTGCGCGGATTAGTAGCGCGGAATGCCACGAACATGGTCGGCGCGGCGGAAGAAATGCCGGCGGATAAATTCACCTATCATCCGACTCCCGCGCAATGGACGTTCGCGCACTTGATGATTCACGCGACGGGCGCGAACTACGGAATGTGTTCGGCAATCGGAGGCGTGTCCATGCCGCAGACGGAGAAGCTGGCGGACACCGATCCGAAGGGCAAGATCGTCTCCGCGTTAAAGGCTTCCTTCCAGTTCTGCCAAGATTCGCTCAAGAACGTAACGGACGCCAATTTGAGCGAAGAGATTCCCTTCTTCGGTGGACGCAAAGTAACCCGCGGCGGAATGATGATCATCATGGCGGACGATTATGGCGATCATTACAGCCAGGCGTCCGGCTATTTGCGGCTGAACGGACTTCTACCTCCGTCGGCGCAGCGGCGCCAGCCTTAGGCTAAGAAACTGGCGCCGCACCAACGGCGCCAAGCCATAACCGGCCAGAGTGCGGCGGACCGGCGAACCAGCCATTCCGCCGCGCTAACGCCGGTCTCGCGGATACCTACCCACCACGCAATTCAGCCGCACGCGCAAAAGGTCCAACAACATCAGCACGCTGTCACGGTAAACGTGCACTTTTGTGGCCGGATCGTGCGCCCAACGCACGGGCACTTCCGCGATCCGTAGCCCGCGCCGCTTGGCCAAGAACAAAATTTCCGGGTCGAATCCAAAACCTTCGATGCGCTGCTGCTCGAAAATAACGCGACAGTCCGGAAGGCGGAAAACCTTGAAGCCACACTGGGTGTCCTCGATATCGAGGCCGGCAATTAAGCGAACAAATCGGTTGAAGATGATTCCAGCGACTTCCCGAAAGCGAGACTGGTGAACGGCGATGAGCGAGCGGTCAAGCCCGCGCGAGCCGATGCCAACGTCATTCCCTGCCTCGATCGCGTTAAACAGTTTTTCGCATTCCTCAATTGGCGATGAAAGGTCGGCATCCGTAAAAAGCGCGAGCCGGCCGCGCGCCTCCAGCATGCCGCGGCGGACGCTATAGCCTTTCCCTCGGTTACCGGGATTCGATAGGACGCGAACGCAGGGAACGGTACGCGCGCAGTCCTGCGCTACGCGCGCTGTAGCGTCGGATGAGCCATCGTCAATGACGAGGATTTCGAATCCAGTAAGCGACGGGACTCGCCCAGCAAAGTACTCGCGAATGCGCTCAAGCGTCGCGCCGAGGCGCCTTTCCTCGTTGAACGCGGGAATGACGATCGAAAGCTCGGGAGCAGTCATTTCCAGGATATTTGTGAACGGCACACACAAAGCAGGCGGGCAACCCTATCGCCAAAATGCGCCTCGAAATCCCGATTGGCGCCAAGGTGACCGCATCCAGCGATCCAGTCCAGCCGTGGAGCGGAAACTGGAAGCATTCGGGTGATTGAACGGAGGGCGGGAGCAGAAAGTGCAAAGGGCTCGATCATTTTGGCAAGCTATCACAACGCCAGCGCGGTTGACCATCAAAACGCGGCCGGCGCCAATTGCCAGTCACGTTGCCGCTCGGGTACGATACAGACACCCGGCGGCCACTTCCGTTACTCAGCCCGGACCAAAGGAAATCAGGAGACATCATGAGATTGAGAATTTTGGCGATTGCAGCAGCATTGTACATTGCGGGCCCGGCGCTGGCGCAAACGCCGGCCTCGAATTTGCCGCAGGCCCCGGCGGCGCATCATAGCGAGGCAGCGAGCGCGCCTTCACAAAAGCCGGAGAGCGCGGCGGCGCCCGCAACCTCCGCAACAGTTGACCCCGCAAAACAGGCAGCAATCCGGCATTTGATGGACATTACGAACACGTCGAAGCTGGGCGACAACATGTCTGAATACATTTCCAATCAAGTTCGCTCCTACATGAGCCGGTCGCTGGATGCCACGACGCTGCCGAAATTCATGGATACGTTCAATCAGAAATTCGCCCAGAGCGCGCCTTCCAAAAACGTGACGGACGCGATGGTGCCGATTTACGACCATGCGTTCTCAAAGGAAGAGATCAACGGGCTGGTACAGTTCTACGAATCTCCGCTCGGCCAACACGTGGTAAAGGTGCTGCCACAGGTGCTGCAGGAATCGCAGGACGCGGCCGCGAAAATGGACCAGGATGCGGCGCTGAGTGTGCTGCGCGGTATGTCCAACGATTACCCGCAACTGAAGCAGATGCTGCCCGACCAGAATCAGCCGCCGGCGGAAGGCGCTCCGTCCCCCCAGCAACCCGCGCCGCAACAATAAACGCAGTTGGTTACGAACATCGACTGAACGAGCGGAAAGCAACAGACGGTGCGGTTTAAGAACCTGCACGCCGGCGTGCGGCAGCACCAGCGTCTGTCGTCAGCTGGATGGCGACGTCCTACTTGAAGTGCCGCACCCACTTGATGTCAAAGCCATAAGTGCCGTTGATATCGCGCAGAAATTCGACGGAGACATTTCCTTTCACGGCGTATTCGACCTGGATCAACTGATACTGGTTCGTGGTGGCCGCATTGGTGGAGTAGGTGATGGTTAGCCCGCGCGCCATCTGCTCCACGATTGTGACGCGCGCGGCTGCATTGGACTCGGTTGTGGCCCCCGCAGCGAAAGGATCAACACGGAATTGGCTGATGCCAAATAGATGCTCGATCCGGCCGCCGATGCCACTGGTGATCGCCTCGGAGAGCAGCGCCGTGGCGCCATAGTTCTGCCCCGCGCCCGGTTGGGACTGCAAGGCAGTGCCCTGCCCCGGAGTGCCAAGCGCGAGAAGCGCAACGATATCCGAATCGGGCAGCGGCGGATCGGAGCGGTAGTTCATCGTGAGCCGGTCGGCCGGCCCGGAGAAATCGACCGTGACTTGATATTCGCTGATCGTGGAAGTCAGCTCCACGTCGAGAACGGGGTCGAGCCGAAATGGATTCGCGAAATTAATGTCGCCTCGCGTCAGCTGGAACGTGTTGCCGCGGAACGGCATTTCGCCGCTGAGCAGATGAACGTGGCCGAGCAACACAGGGCGGTCCCAAGTGCCGCGCAGGCGAACGTTGCCGTCGACTTCGATGTGCGCGCCAGTCCATTCAATGCGGGCGCCGGGAGACGTTTGGCCCTGAACGTCGAATGCCAGATTCTGAAGAAACGTGGAAGTGGTGGCAGCCTCTGTGGACGGCTGGGAAGCCGAGGCGAAAAATGTAGTCACGTCCACGCCGGGCGCAAAGAGGAGGCGATCGACGGTGACCCGTCCGCTGAGGAGCGCCGCGGACGTGGTGCCGGAAAAACGCAGCGTGCCACCAGCAAGCCAGCTCATGCCTTCGGGATAGCGAATACGGATCGTGGAAGTGGTCGCAGTGACCTCATATCGCAGCGGTCCTTCTCCGTATGTGATGCTGCCACTGAGAGACATTTGGCCGCCCCCAGCCTCGGCCGTCACGCGATCGAAAAGGAGCTGGCTGCGATTGAAGACGATATTCCCGTTCAGCTTGCTAAGACCGACGGGAAAATCCGCGTAGTTAGCGGAGGCATCCCGCACGCTGGCCTGCCCGATCACTTGCGGGCGCGCCATCGTTCCCGAAATCGAGACGTTCAAGTCCGCTCGCCCCTTGGCATCGAGAGCCGGCTCTAGGCCCCTGATCAAGCGCAAGTTTATTCCGCCCGAAATCGCGAAATTCAACGGGCGATCGCCATCGAAGCGTGCATTCCCGCTGATGCTGAAATCCGTATCGGGCCCGTGGAGATGGGCTTGTTCGACGCGCACTTCGTTTCGCTGGTAGGTCAGGCGGATATCACGATCGTTGGTGAGTTGCACGAGTTCGTAATTGAACGATATGCGCGCGATATCGGCGCGAATCTGAATCGAATCCGGATGCCGAAGGTTGCCTGAAACCGCGAAAGCACCGTCGGCCGAGCCATGGCCAGTGAGCTGCTTCAAGTGCAATCCGGAGCTGATGAACGGATCAAGGTCGAAGTTGTTTATAGAGAGGTGTCCGGCGACGGGCTGATCTCCCGCCAGGCCAACTGTCAATTCTCCTTGCAAACGATCCGACGACGGCTCCGAAGCAATCGTCAGGTGCGCCAGACGGCCATCGGAATCCAGTCGCCCCGAGTAGTTGCCCTCCGTTTCCACTCCAAGAGTCAGGTTCGAGACGCGAATGTCACCCTCGGCGACGGGCGCTAACAGCGGACCTCTCCCGCGAAGGCGGAAGCTAAGTTTGCCTGCAATCGGCAGCGCTGACGTTTGCAGCTGAGAGAGGCTTTCGAGCGGGATGCGATCACCTGTCAGATCGAAGATCGCCTGGCGCTCTTCGATCCGGTATTCCAAGTTTCCGGTTATGCTGCCCGTGCCCTTTTCCAAGACGGCGTTCGTAAGTTGCACGTCGTCATGCTCAGCGTGCAGCCGCCCGGTAAGGCTCTTGAACTGAAATCCCTTCGCGTCGATATCGTCGTAAGTGAAATCCGCGTCGAACTCCGGCATCCCGCGCGTGCCTCGGCCATGGAAGTCGCCGGTTAGATACCCGGTGATTGGGTAGCTGGTGCCGAACATCGCCTGGAGATCGTCGCTGGGCGAATGCTGCATGCGCGCATCCAGCGTCCAATTGCTGGAAGGCGAAAAACCCCAGTTTCCGTCAAGCGCCAGGTAAAGATCGAAGTCCGCGAGACTGCGGCCCCGGCGCACCGCCGTGTGGCTCATCCGGAAGCCATCCGGGGAGTATTGCATGTCGCCATTGATGTGGTCCCAGAAAAGCTTGCCGTAAGCGCCGTCGGTCGCCGTCACATGGCCGGAGAATGTGGGCGCGGTGATCGGGCCCGCAATTGTCCCGCTCCAGGTAGCCGCGCCCGCGATGCGCTGGGGAGTGGCTTTTTCTCCGCGCAAAATGTTGATGAACTGATCCCAAGCGAGCAGGTCGCTCGTGTGAAATTGGATTTGGAGGTCCGACGCCTGGCTGCCCATCGGCCCCGAAATCTGGATGTGCGAGCTGGGCGTCTGGATTTCGCCTTGCGAGATCGTGACGCGATGCAGCTTGTCCGAGTAGTCGTAGTTCATTTGCGCCGTGACTGGAATCCTTCCGGCGGCCAGCGACGCAGGAGGGGACCAACGGCTTTCGCCAGTCGAACGGAAATCGCGGAAGTCGCGAGTCCAGGTGTTCACCGAGTCCACGTCGAGGATGCCATCCCAATGGAGAGCGTCCACGGGGAAACCGGGATGATCGAGAGCGCCAAAAATCTGCGCCAGACTATCTCCCCGCATGTGCGTTTCAGTGCGAAAGCGAAGCCCGTCGAAATCCATGTCCAGCCGCCCTGTGGCGGCGCCGCCGACGGCTACGATGCGCAAGTTCGGAACGGTGAGATGGCGTTGTGCAACCGTGAAATCGCCCCAGGTTGAAATGCCGCTGGTATGAAACCACACATAGGGTAACCGGATTTGCTGCGCCTTATAGTAGCCGCTGGCCGACAGTTCGCCGCGGGAGGCGGCAGATTGTTTCGCCGAAGATGCACCGCTGGTTTCATTGGCCACGGTTCCCTGCGACGCGGACGCTGGTTTGTATTCTGCCTGGCCGGAAAACTCGACGGCTCCATCCGGAATATTCTTCTTGCGGAAAATCGTTCGCAAATCGGAAAGGGCCAGGTTGCCGCGGTATCGGAGGCTCCAAGCTGGACGCGCGAAGCTTGCCAAATCTGCTCGAACCCGGACTTGCGAACGGGGCAAGGTCCACACGAGTTCGTCGAGATCGAACGAGTCCGGGTACAGCGTGAATTTCGCGGAGAAAGTTGACGCGAACTCGCGCCACGGCGCTCTGGCGATTTGCACGTTTTGCCAGACGAGATTCCCAGCATAAAAAGTCGGCGCGGCGGCAGGCGCACCGTAGCCAAGATCGAATTGGAAATTGTCACCACCGACGGAAAACGGCCTACGCCGGCGATTGAAGGAAAAGCTGCCGTCGCGGACCTCGAGTTTAGCGATTCGAAGCTGAAATAAAGTTTGCCGCCAAGGCCGGCCGGCCGATTGCCTTCGCGGGCTGGGTATGTTGCTGTGACCGTCTTTATCGATACGAATTGCGACGTCGGGCCGGTCGATCAGCAACTGATCGAGCGCGATCTGGTGGCGAAAGAATGAGATGACTCGAATCTTTATGTCGACCAGGTCCGCATGAAACAGCGGCTGGGAGCCGGCCGGCTCCAGCCCATGCAGCGTCAAACCGCCGATCTCGACGTGAAGATTCCATGGACGAAAGTGAAAGGACTGAATCTCGGCGCGCATGCCGGTGCGCGCTTCGATTTCGCTGATGATCTCGTGGCGCATCCAACTCTCGGCCACGCCAGTCTCGAAAACACCGACAACCGTGCCAGCAATCGCGGCGCAAATGAGCAGCGCGCTAATCAACCAGTGATACCAGCGCAGCTTCACTGCCCCGTTCCTTGCGGGAGAATATCGATGGTCAGACCGCTGCGAGTATCATCGAGCCATTGCTGGGAGAGCATGTCGATATCCTGCTGCACCAGCACTTCCCGGATTTCAGGCTCCACGGCCGACATCGGCGGTATTTTCTCGCCTTGTGATTTCAGTTTGGGAACGAGAGTGTCGTCGTAATATTTCTGCACCTGGGCGGAATCAACCTGCGCGGCCGGCCGGAAGCGGAAATCCAAAAAGCGCGAAAGATACATCTGGCGCCGCAATATGCGCCGCACCGATGATTCGTTAATCCCCGCGGCGCCGCAACGGCGCTGAAAATCTGCCGTCGAGCTAAACTGCTTCTGAAGCTGCGCGAGCGCGCTATCTACATCGGCCTTGAGCGGCTGCGGGTACTGCGCCGCAGACGCTTCCCCACGCACAATCCATTGGTCGATCAACTCGTTGAGTATGTCGGAGCGAGGCTGCGATTTGCCGTCCACCAGATCCTGGTACGCGGCTAATTCTTGCACCTCGCTCTCCGTGATAACGTCGGACTCGATGCGCACAGCGATGCTGTCGATAGGAATGGATTTTGACGGGCTCACGGTAGGCACGTTCGCGTTTGCGTCCTGCGCTTTTGCGAACGCGTGCGCCGGCAATGGCTGAGCGAAGCATCCCAAGAACGCGATGATGCACAGCCTGCGCCCCATCAGAACACCGGACCTATATTGAACGAAAATCCGTAGCGCGGAGTGTTGATGAAATGCGCCGTCGGGCTCGGATCCGACGGCGACGCAACCGGCGTGTATTCGTATTCAGCGGGATTCAGCAGCACGCCGAAATCTAGCCTCACCGGACCAACCGGCGTCGGATAGCGGAAACCGAATCCGACTGTGTTGGACCAATAATTCAAATCGGTGAGCGACTTCGATTTCCACGCAAGCGTGATGTGGTAGATATCGTCGTATACGTTCCCGCCGTCATAGAAAATCGTGCCGCCCAGCCGGTTGCCGATGAATGGCAGCCGCATTGGAAATCGCAGCTCCTGGTTAAAAACGAGCAGCGCCAGCCCGCCAATCGGGAACCCAGTGGTTGGGTCGCGCGGACCGGCCTGGTTCAAACCGAAACCGCGCAACGAAGTTCCGCCGCCGGCGTAAAACCGCTCTGGCAAGGGAACGGTGACACAAGAAACGAGGCACAGAGCCGAGTAAGGCGGGACGGTGTTGCCGATCGGAGCTTCCACGCCGAAGCGCACCGAGCGCGCAAATACGAATGCCCTGCCAAACGAGTAGAACGAAGAGTTCTGAAAGAATCCGCGCAAGTAGCTGGCGCTGGAGCCGATGGCCTCAATCGCGTCGCTGAAATCGACAGTGTTGAACGTGCCGTGGCTCGCGTCCGCGGGATTATCCCGGCGGTCGCGCGCGTACGTAATATCGAAGCCCGACACCAAGGTGGGTTGGCTGAGCAGGGGAATCTGTTCCGGGTTAATGGTCGAAACGATGTTCGACGCCTCCACGCGCCGATAGAAATACTGATACAGCAACGAACTGGAGGGCGACAGGCGCTCGGCGATTTGCGCGCCTCCCTCGAGCGATGTGGAAGTAAACGTATTGACGTCCTGCGTTTTGTCCGCAAAAGCGGTCAGTTGCGCGGTGAGGCTTCGATGGTTCAAGAAATTGGCCGCGCTGTAATCGAGAGACGCGCGATACTCGAGAGTACTGGCCCGAGTGGTAAGCGAAAGCGTTTGCGCCCGGCCGAACATGTTGTTGCGCGCGATCTCGAAAATCCCGCGGGGACTGGCGCCGATGATGGTGCCGTTCGGGTTGCTGGTTCCACCGGCGATGCGCTGGACCTCAAAGCCAAAGCCATAGGCGATCGTGTAGCGGTCGCCCTCTTGCACGTCCACTACGACGGCCTTTTCGGGATCGGTGCCGTTGGGATTTTGCGGCGCCACTTGCACGCGGTTAAACACTCCCAGGTTGTAAAGCTGCCGTTGCGTGGACGCCACTTCTCCTTCGCGCAGCGGGCCGCCCGGCTGGATGGTCACCTGGCGCGCGATGATGCCTCGGCGCGTGAACTCGTAGCCCGTTAGCAGCAGTTTCGATACCTCCACCTGCCGGCCTTCGATCACGCGGTACGCAAGATTGACTTCATTGCTGCCCGAAGGCGTGAGCTGAGCCTGCATCGCCGCATCGGGAAAGCCTTCGTTGAAGTAGAGCGCCAAAATGTTGTCCCGGTCGCTGGATACGCCGGAGTCCGAGTATGGCTGCCCCTGCGTTGATCCCGTGACGGAAAGCAGCGTAGCAGTGCTGATCGCCTGATTTCCCTCGATTTTCAGCGTGGCGATGCGCGTTTGCGGACCCTCAACAATATGAAACGTGACGAAAAGATTGTTGCGCTTCCCGCGATAGTGGTCGTCCACATCGGTCGAAATCTTGGCGTCGCGGAAGCCGTTCGAAAGGTAAAGGCCGCGGATCGAGTCCGAATCGTCGCGCATCATTTGCTGGCTGAAGCGCCCGCTCGAAGCGAACGACGCCGGTTGCAACTTCAGGCGCGCTTCCAAGAGCGACGAACCGAAGTACGTGTTGCCATCGAAAGCCACGCCAGCCAGTCGATAGCGGTCACCGCGAGAAACCTGATAACTGATCACGCGCTCGCTGTCCGGAGAGTCCTGGTGCGAAGTCACATCCACAGCCGCGTTGAAATATCCCTCGCTCTGGAAGTAGTTGCGCAGGTTGCGGCGCCCTTCCTGCAGCAAGTCCTCGTCCACGGCGCCTTCGGCGTAGATCGGGAGCAGCTTGCGGAGCCTAGATTTGCTCACACGCGCGCCGGCGGTTTCCACGCGGACGCGCGGACCTGCCGTGACTGAAAGCGTCAGCGGAACGTCGCCCGATTTCGCGTCGTAGTCTTGGCGGGATATGACCACCCCGGCGCCCAGATAACCTTGATCGACCAGAAATTTCTTCAATCGCTGAGAGATGCGCGATAGCGACTCCTGCGTGAGAGCGGTCTTCCGCGACAACTTGGACTGGCGCAGCAAACGGGCGTTCGTGTAAGGCGTTTTGTTCTCGACTGTGATCGCGCCCACGCGTGCACGCGTTCCGGGATCGACGGTGACCGTCACATCCATTTGCCGCGTATCCACGTGTGGCTCGAGCGTCCATGTAATTTTCGGCTGGTAGAAGCCATTGTCCTGCAAAATGCCTTTCAGCCTTCCGATGGCTTCCTGAAGAGCGCTTTCGCGGAACGGATCGCCCAGGCTCAAACGCATGGCGGCGAACGCCGCGGACTCGGTTGGGGGCGGCTTGAGGCCGTACACGCGCACTACGTTGTTGTAGTAGTTCCGCTGCACGATGAAGTCGATGTTAAGGCCGAATTCCCCGCGCGTCGCGGTGGCGCGAATATCGGAAAAGTCTCCCATGGCGTATAGGCGCCGGAGGCTTTCTCGTTCAGACTCAAAACTGAAGGGCTCGCCGGGCTTCAAAGGAAGGACCGGAATTTTTTCCGGAACGGCATGCCCCGTGTCGTCCAGCACGCTGACTTCGGCCACCGGTTGGCCCTCAAGCGTCAGCTCCTGCGCACGGACAGAGGCAGCAAGCAAAACCAAAAAAGTCAATCCACCCGCAAGCATGAAGGGCCAAGCGGCGGCGCGCGATGGATGTAGGGATCGCCTGAACAGTCTCATTCCCCTCGCGGAACAACCAAGGTTAGCACAGGCTCCTTGCGTGCCTGGCGCGAATTGGCGCTATCATAAACGCGGACTGGAACCCACCGGATGAAACCCGAAGAGCAGGAGAAGTATTCGCGGCAGATTCTCTTCAACGGGATAGGCGAAGAAGGCCAGGAGCGCCTGCTGAACGGCGCGGCAGTGCTGGTTGGCTGCGGCGCGCTGGGAACAGCTATGGCGAACTTGCTGGTTCGCGCCGGACTCGGCAAGCTGCGAATCATCGACCGCGATTTCGTCGAAACTTCAAATCTCCAGCGTCAGACACTGTTTGACGAGCAGGACGCCCGCGAGGCCTTGCCTAAAGCCGTCGCGGCGGAAAGGCATTTGCGTGCCATCAATTCCGT
>JASHWB010000099.1 GCA_030044295.1 Candidatus Acidiferrales bacterium | reverse complement strand
GATGCTTCGAAAATCTCGCAAGTATTTGGTGCTGCTGCTCGCGCTGCTGGCCGTAGGATTTTTCCTCTACAGATTTCGCAATTCGATCTCGCTACAGGGTTTTCGCTGGGCGACGGTAGGCGCGTCGCTGGCGCACGCGCGATGGGAGCTACTGTTCCTCTCGCTGGCCACGTTTTACGCGTGCTATGCGGTGCGTTCACTGCGCTGGATGCGATTTTCGCGATCGTTCGGCACGATGCGCTTCGGGAACGTGTTCAGCGCGACGCTGATGGGATTTGCGTGCATTTTTCTGCTGGGCCGCGCGGGCGAGCCGATCCGACCGGTACTGATCGCGCGCAAAGATTCGGTGTCGATGCCGGGAATGTTCGGTGTGTACGTGCTGGAGCGTGTGTTCGACATTGCCGCGACGGCGCTGCTCGCCGGAATCGCGCTGCTTTCGTTCAAAAACAGACACATCGACGCGCACGGCAGTGTGTTGATGACAGTGGCGCGTTCGGCGGGAATTCTGCTGCTGGTGTTCCTGGTGGCGGCGATTGGATTTCTGATCTACTTCCGATACCACGGAGCGGGGTGGCTATCGCGGAAGCTGCAGCACGGGCTATGGCGCACGGGCTGGCGGGAAAAAATCGCGGTGCTGCTGGAAGGCTTCAGCGACGGGCTGCGCGGCATCCACACGTTGGGCGATCTGGGCGCGTTGACGTTCTACACGGCGGTGCACTGGGTGCTGGTGCTGGTTGCGTACGTTTTCACCGTTCGCGCGTTTCCGGGATCGCTGGCGGCGCTGGGGGTAGGAGCGATCGTGCTGGTGCTGGCGTTCGCGCTGGTTGGCTCGGCGTTGCAGTTCCCGGCGGTGGGCGGAGGGACGCAGGCGGCGACGTTTGTTGTGTTCACGCTGATTCTTGGAGTAGAAAGGGAGCCCGCGGCGGTGGCGTCGATTGTGCTGTGGCTGCTGGCGTTCGCGGGCTGCTGCATTGTGGGGCTGCCGCTGCTGTTCCGGGAGGGCTGGTCGATGGGCGATTTGCGGCGCATGGCGCACGAAAGCGAGCAGGCAGGTGAAACCGTGCTGCTGGCGGAGGCCGAACACGCGGGCGGCGAGTCGATGCCAGCGGCAGAACGTCCCATTGCGGATACGACTGACGCGCGCTCTTCTTCATCTCCAACGTCTCAATCCAAGGAATCGCTGCGGTGAAATGCCCGTTCTGCGGACATCTGGACGACAAGGTCGTCGATTCGCGCGAGGCGCGCGTGGGCGATCTGATTCGCCGGCGGCGCGAATGCCTGAAATGCAAGCGGCGGTTCACCACCTACGAGCGCATCGACGAGATTCCGTACATGGTGATCAAGAAAGACGGACGGCGGGAGAAGTTTGAACGTCAGAAAATTTTGCAGGGATTGCTGAAGGCCTGCGAGAAACGGCCCGTGGCGGTGAACAAACTGGAGGGGATCGTCGATGAGGCGGAGGCGTTCGTCAGCGAAGCGCCGGACCGGGAGCGCACGACGGCGCAGATCGGCGAGCTGCTGATGAGCCATTTGAAAAAGCTCGATAAAGTCGCTTACGTACGATTCGCCAGCGTGTATTTGGATTTCAAGGACGTGAAAGAATTCATGGACGAGCTGAAGGGGCTGCTGAAAGACCGCGCGAAGAAATAGTTATGCTTGCCAGACGCCGGCGGAGAAGGTTTTCGCGGTGCGGAAGCCGAGGCGTTCGTAGAGGCCGACGGCGGCGCGATTGCTGGCGGTCACGGTGAGCGAAAGCGCCTGATAGCCGCGCTGGCGGAGGGATTCGATGGAACGCTCCATCAGCAGACGGCCGATGCCGCGGTGCTGGTGGCCGGGCATAACGCAAACCTGCGTGGTATGGCCCACGCCCTCCGCGACCGTGGAGGTGAGCACCATGCCGACTGGTTTATCGCCGGTTGCGGGGCGCGCGAGGAATGAGGCTTCCGGAAGGAATTGTCCGCAGCCAGGAAGCAGCACGATGTTGCGGAGAAATTTCATGCTCCCCGCCTCGGTGCGGTACTGATCGTTGATCTGGCTATCGACGTGATCGGCGTAGGCGAGTTGAATCAGCTTGGCGGCGGATTCGAGGGCGCGATCCTTCCATGGATCGATGCGCAAGCCGGAGGAAGGCGGCGCGCCGCTGAGCTTCGCTTGTGAGAGGTCGAGGAGCATGAACTGCCGCGCGTGCAGGCAAAAATAGCGCTTCAGAAAATCAGGGTCGAGCTCAGAGCCGAAAGGCATCAGCTGCGCCTCGATCCGTTCGAGGCGCGGAGTGGCGCGCAGCGTGGCGAGCATTTCGGAGAGAAGGCGCTCTGTGGTGGGGCCTTGCTGCGATTGCGGAGAGACGTAGAGTCCGCCGATCAAACCTTTGTGATCTTCGAGGACGTAGAAGCCGTAGCCGGTGAGGCGGCCATTTTCGGAAGCGGCGTAACCGCCGAGCGCGCGTGAATCGATGAACCGGCGGACGAGGTCGAGCGAGGGGCGGTAATCCCAGCGGAGCTCGTCCATCCAGTGCCGCGCTTCTTCCTGAAAGAGGCCTTCCAAGGCCCGCGAGTGCAGCTGCCTGAGATCGACGATCTGCATGGAAAGTTCGAACGCCCCCGCAGCATTATAGCGTCGGGTGCTCTCGTGTCCCAATTTTACGATTGCGACACTAGGCGCGGCACGCCGCCGGAGCAACGCGAACGAATATGCTAACATCCGAGCCGCTGGGGATTTTAGCCGCGTCCTGGCGGGGGTAGGAGGCCTTCCTCTCGAAAATGCGCTTTTCGACCGCGCGCATTGCCAAGCTGGTGTCTTTCATCATCGCGGTAGTGCTGTTCGCAGTGGTTGCGGTTTCCGCGATCTCTGGATTTTTGGTCTATCAGATCATTCATCCGCCGCGAAATGCTCCGTCATTCGATTTGAGCATTATGATGGGGCGCCCGACGACGGTGTCTTTTCCCGTGGAAAATGGGGCTATGCGCGATGGCTGGTTTTTCCCGGGCTTGCGTGGCGCGCCCACGATCGTGGTATGCCACGGATACCAGTCACAGCGGACGGATGGGCTGACGCTGGTCACAGCGCTCCAGGATCACCAATACAACGTATTTCTTTTCGACTTTTCCGGGCATGGGACCAGCCCAGGTACCACCACGCTTGGATATAAAGAAACGGGTGAGCTGCAATCGGCGATCCGCACGCTAGCGAGCCGGGACGACGTGGACCCGAAGCATTTCGGCTTGTGGGGCACGGACATGGGAGCTTACGCCGTCTTGGAAGTGGCGGAAACGGACCCGCGGGTGGCGGCATTCGCAGTGGCGGACGTCTATAGCGATCCACGAGACATGCTGCGCCTGCAGGTGCGCCAATCAGGCCTGACGGCGATCCCATACGTGCTGAACGCTTCGGATTTGATCTTCCGAATGACCGACTATTCGTACCGTCTCAAGCCACCCGCGTCCGCGAATATCGGCCGCAC
>JASHWB010000098.1 GCA_030044295.1 Candidatus Acidiferrales bacterium | reverse complement strand
ATTCCCGTGCCAGAGCGCGCCGTTCCCGACGTGCGCCTGGGAGAAAACGTGCAGGTGCAAGTTTCCAGCTTGAATCGCGCATTCACGGGCCGGATCGCGCGCACCTCGGATCAGATCGATCTCTCCACGCGCACCATGCACACCGAAGTCCAGGTGAATAACCCCTCGTACCAGATCGTCCCGGGAATGTATGCGACGGTTTCGATTCCCCTGCATACCGCGCAGAACGTGTTGGCCGTTCCTCTGGAGTCAGTGCAAACCAGCGGCGCGAACGAAGGAACCGTACTGGTAGTCGATAAAGAAAACCGCATTGTCCGGCGCCAGATCACGCTGGGCCTGCAAAACGCCACCGATGTGGAAGTGACGTCCGGGCTGAATCTGGGAGACCTGGTCATCTTTGGAGATCAAGCGGAATACCAGCCGGGGCAATTGGTGAAGCCGAAGCTCGTTACTTCGTCGTCTTCGTAATCGCGAGAGGAGTTTTATGTCGTCGTTTTCATTGCGGCATCCGTATTTCATTGTTGTTGTCTGCCTATTTGTATGCGTGCTCGGCCTTACTAGTCTGGTGCAGATGCCGGTGGACATGTTTCCGCACATCGACCTTCCCGTGGTGGAAGTGGCCACTTTCTACAACGGCATGCCCCCGGAACAGATCGAGGCCGATATCACCGGGCGCTTCGAACGGTTTTTCACTCTTGGGAGCGGCATCGACCACATCACGTCGCGCTCGTTGCCAGGCGTCAGCCTCATCAAGGTGTTTTTTCAGGCCGGCACGGACCCGAATGCGGACGTCACGCAGGTTTCAAATTTGGCGATGGCCGATCTGAGGCGTTTGCCTCCCGGAACGCTGCCTCCTGTAGTGGTGAACAGCGGTGCGTCCACGCTGCCGGTTTGTCTTTTGACCGTGGAAGGAAAAGGGCTCACGGAAACACAGCTTCGCGACTATTTGCAGTTTGAGGTTCGGGACCAGATCGCCGGGGTGCCGGGCGCCACTGTTCCGCCGCCGTACGGCGGGAAGTACCGCCAAATCATGGTGTACGTGGACCCGCTGAAGCTGCAAGCCAACCAGCTCAGCCCCATGGACGTGGTCAGAGCTGTGAACAATTCCAACCTGATTCTGCCCGCGGGCGATGTGCGCATTGGGGCCCTCGACTACAACCTCTACACCAACGCGTTGGTGCCCAGCGCCAAAGCGCTTAACCAGATTCCCTTGAAGACCGTCGGCGAGCGCTCCGTCTTCGTTTCCGACGTGGGTAAAGCAGTCGATGGCTCCGCGTTGCAGTACAACATCGTGCGCGTCAACGGACAGCGTTCGACCTACGTGCCGGTGCAGAAGCAGGGAGGCAACAGCAACACCATCGCCGTGGTGGACGGCATCAAGGCTGCAATCAAACATTTGCGTGATATTCCGGCGCAGATGAAAGCTCGCGTCGTGTTCGACCAGTCCGTGTTCGTCCGGCAAGCCATCTCCACGGTGCTGCGCGAGGGTGGGGTCGGACTGATTCTGACGGCGCTGATGGTACTGTTGTTCCTCGGCAGCGTGCGTGCGACGGTAGCCGTCTTCCTGTCGATTCCGATTTCGGTGATGGCTACTTTTTTCTTCCTTCATATAGGAAGCGCCACGATCAACGCCATGATCCTGAGCGGCCTCGCGCTTGCGTTCTCCCGCCTGATCGATAATTCGGTGATCGTGCTGGAGAATATTTTCCGGCACGTCGAGCTCGGCGAAAAACCGTTTACTGCCGCCGGGAAGGGAACTGATGAGGTATCGCTGGCGGTGCTCGCGATCACCATCGCCACTGTGGTCGTATTCTTTCCGGTCACGTTGCTCTACGGCGTGAGCAAGTATCTCTTCACGGCGCTGGCAGTAAGCGTGGTACTGGCGCTCTTCGCTTCTTACTTTGTTGCAGTTTCGGTGGTCCCGCTGTACTGCGCGCACTTGCTGAAAGGCGTGGAACATCATGGCGGGGCGGAAGCGCAGGGCGACGCGACCGAGGCCGAAGCCCGGCCACGCATGTCTTTGGGCGCGCGATTTCACACCTCTTTCAATGCCAGGTTCGACGGTATGCTGAATCGGTACGATGCTTGGGTCCAAAAGGCGCTCGATCGCCCAAAGCTCGTGGTGTTCGGATTCCTCGGGGTTTTCCTGCTCAGTTTCGCGTTGTATCCGCGCGTCGGACTGGCGTTTTTCCCCCGCACGGACGCCGGCCAGTTCATCATCAACGTAAAGGCGCCCACTGGCACGCGTATCGAGGATACGGAGAATTACGTTAAGAACGTTGAAGGCATTATTCGCGGGGTTGTTGCGCCTTCCGACTTGAATACCATCGTTTCGAATATCGGCATTACTCCCGGTCTCGAATCATTGGCCAGTCCCAACGCGGGCATGTACACCGCGTTCGTGCAGGTAGGATTGAAAGAAGACCACAAAACCAGCAGCTTCGTGTACATGGACCGCGTCCGCACGGCGATTGCCGAGCAGTTGCCGCAGTTGCGCACGTTCTTTCAGTCCGGAGGCCTTGTCGAATCCGTGCTGAATCAGGGCGCCGCGGCGCCCATTGACGTGCAGGTGAGCGGCACCGACCTCCAGGCCGACGACCACGTGGCCATCGACCTCCAGCGTCAATTCCGGACGATCAAAGGCGTCTCGGACGTTTACATTCCGCAGGACATGGATTATCCGACGCTGGAAGTGAATCTAAACCGTGACCGCGCCAGC
>JASHWB010000097.1 GCA_030044295.1 Candidatus Acidiferrales bacterium | reverse complement strand
GATCCGTTATTACAGAGAAATTCTGGAACTTTCGCCCGACTGGATCGAAGCGCACATCAACCTAGGAGTCGCGCTGTACCAGCTTGGGGACGTGGATGGGGCACGCGCGTCGTTCATCAAGGCCGTGCAGCTCGATCCGTGGAACGGCATCTGCCGGTACAATCTCGGATGTGTACTCGAAGAACAGGGCGAAATCGATGAAGCCATCCGGCACCTGCGATGTGCAGCGCGCGTCCTGCCGAATCACGCCGATGCGCGGTTCAATCTCGCGCTGGCGTACGAAAAGCGCGGGCAGCGTCGGCTGGCACGGGAGCAATGGACGCTTTACTTGCGCAACGCTCCCAACGGTCCCTGGGCGGAGCAGGCGCGTGCGCACCTGAAGCGTGACGCGCGCAAAGCCTCCGCTCCGATTCCCTTCCCGCGCAAAGCGTAGCCCTGCAAGCGGTGGCCCCGCCGCATGGTCTGATTTCGCGTTTGTGGTAAGCGAGCGGCTGAGGATGGCCCGCGCTCGCAAGCCAGAGAAGGTGCTTCCGCGGCACGCCCTAAGCGCGCCTATCCCGATGCGCTTCACCATGCTAGAATTTTGCGGGGTGGTGAGCGTAGCTCAGTCGGTAGAGCATCGGTCTGTGGAACCGAGGGTCGTGGGTTCAAATCCCATCGCTCACCCCAAACCTAACCTCGTAAGTTACTGAATCCACTCGCCCGAATTCCCGGAGCTTCGGTTTTGGCATCATTTGGTCGAAATACCCGGCAATCGGTTTACAGCCTTGCGGCGGATCCGTCTGCACTCATTGTGCGACTGAAATTACAGTCACGGACCTAGAGTCCAGTTTCACGCTCAACTTGCCGTCTTTTTCCCCCGCGGAAATGGGCCTCGGCACAACAGTGTTGGGCTCCTCAAACGTGTTGACGCTATCCACCTTAGGCGCCGTCAGGGTTTGTCCAACCGCAGATTTAGCCGCACGGCCCGCGACGCTAATTTCGATCTCGGCGGGACGATCAGGATCGAGATTGGTGATTTCAATCCACAGCTTGCCGGCAACATCCCTCGCCGCAATCGCATCAACGCGAGGTAGGCTGACGCCATCGAACGAATAGGTTCCGGCGTCGTAGCTGACGGGCACAAAGGTCGCGTCATGGAACGGAACGTACATTTTGAAGACGTAGTACGTAGGGGTGAGGACCATCTTGTCTTGGTCCGTCATGATCATGCACTGCAGAACGTTGACCATCTGCGCGATGTTAGCCATGCGCACGCGGTCCGCGTGGCGCGCAAAGATGTTCAGATTTAACGCCGCGAGAATCGCATCGCGCATGCTGTTCTGTTGAACGAGGAAGGCCGGATTCGTGCCGGGTAACGGCTTGTACCACGCACCCCATTCATCCACGACCAGCGCAACATTCTTTTGCGGATCATACTTATCCATGATGGCGGAATGTTCGTCGATCAAGTCGTTCATTTTGAGCGTGTCCTTCAGGATCTGGGCGTATTCGCCCTCTCCAAAACCAACGGAACCGTAGGACGGCGGCCAGCCCCGTCCGGTCGTGTAAGAGTGCATCGAAAGACCGTCAATGTCCTGACTGAGCGCGTGCTGGCGGTAATCCATCATGATCGTCCTAGTCCATTCGTCCCACTGCGGGCCACTGCCGCCAGGCCCCACGGCGATCTTCAGCATGTGCCGGTCCCCACGCTGCGCCGGATTGTCGTTTCGGACAAAGTGAACGTAAATCTTCAATTGGCTCAGATAATAGTCGGGAGTCATGTTGCCACCGCAGCCCCAGCTTTCGTTGCCAATGCCGAGAAAGGCGATCTGATACGGATCCGCGGGACCGTCCGCGGCGCGCTCCTGCGCCAACGTTGTCGGCTGGGCCGTTGTCATGTACTCCAGCCAGTCGGCAGCTTCTCGCGGTGTGCCCGAGCCCACATTGACTGAGACGTACGCTTCCGCGCCGATTTGACCGAGGAAATCCATGAACTCGTTCGTTCCAAACGTATTCGGCTCGATCACGCCGCCCCAGCTAGGGTTAAGCGCCACCACGCGCTGACGGCCGATGCCATTGCGCCAGTGGTACTCATCCGCGAAGCAACCGCCTGGCCAGCGCACATCCGGCACCCTCAGCGCCCTGAGTGCGCCGGCGACATCGTTGCGAACGCCACGGGTATTCGGAATGGTGGAGTCACGGCCTACCCAAATGCCTCCGTAAATGCCGTGACCGAGGTGCTCAGAGAATTGACCGAAGACGTTCCGGCTGATCTCAGCGCCGGGCCTCGAAACGTCAAGATGCAATTGAATCGTCTGTGCCGCAACGGTGTGCACGGTCATCGGCAGCGCGATCAGCGCAAAAACGGAGAGAACCACGGATCTGAGAGATTGTCGTTTTCGGTGCGGAGATATCAGCGATTGCATCACATATCGAAGACCCGCGTGTTTCGTGGACCACTCTCGACCGGTGCCCTGACCGTTTAGCCCGCTATCCCTAGAGGGTATAGTAAGTTCCGGATTAGGGTTGCATGTGACCAACATTGGTTTCTCCGCGACACGTGCGATGCGTCGTTGCAACCTTCGATCGAAGATCTCGGGCCCATCGCGATTAACGGGGCATTAGCGAAAACTCTCGCTGAATCGCGCCAGACGCGGTTCCGATTATATAAGTAAAGGCGCGCCCGTAGCGGATCTGGCGCCACAAACGAGACTTAGGCGAATGCTCGCAAATGTTGGAAACCCGCGCAGGTCGTTTCCGCCTGTGCCGACCGGCCATCCGGTGAGGCAGGGTCTCGAATAGAACCCACGCCAGTTTGCTATTTGGGTGCAAACACGCGGGGTAACTTATTTCCATTTTCGCGCATCTGGTGTAACTTCAGCGTGTTCGGACTCAAGTAAACCGAAGTTGCCAAAGCGTAGTTCAATTCGATGGGCTCTGGTCGCGGTCGCGATCCTCGGCTTAGTGTTCGCTACAACGGCGGGAGCCATCTGGCATACCCATAAGGACATCTCGGAAGCGAACTGCCCGATTTGCCATCTGAACCATCAGCCGATCGATAACGCCCTCTCCATCGACCCCGAATTACCCGAATTTACCCTCGTTGGGAAGCAGCCTCAGGCGCGTGAACCTATGCTTGTCGAGAGGGCCGTGATCCCGCGAGTACCCGCTCGGGCGCCTCCCTTGGCCTAGATCCGCGCGCAGATCCCCGCCATCGCCGTGCGATGGCGCCGACCTATATTTGTTTGCCAAATGTGAAGGTGTAGAAGCCCATGTGCGTACAACGTATCGTATGTGCGTGTCTTGCGGTGTTCATATCAGTTGCTGTGTGCGCTGTTCCCCGGCGTGCAGCCGCGCAGACGCAAGGCCCCGTGAAAATTACGCTGGATCAAGCCATTCAACTCGCGCTGCAACATAACCATACGTTGCAGGCTGCGCGCACGACGATTCAGCAGAGTCAGGCGGAAGAGGTCACGGCAAATTTGCGGCCGAATCCGGTTTTGCTTGGTGACGCTCAATTCATTCCGTTCTTCCAGCCGAGCGAGTTCAGCTCCGCATACATGGACAACACCGCCCAATTCGATGTCGGGATCAGCTATCTCTTCGAGCGCGGCAGAAAACGTCAGCACCGGTTGCAGGCTGCGCGGGATACGACCGCCGTCACGCGCTCTCTGGTGGCCGACAACGAGCGTACGCTCACCTATCAGGCTGCCAGCCAGTTCATTAATGTAGAGCTTGCCGAATCGACGCTCGATCTCGCGCAGCAAGACCTCTCTAGTTTTCAGAACACGGTGGGTATCAGTCAAACGCGCTACAACGCCGGCGATATCAGTGAGGACGACTACCTGAAAATCAAGCTGCAGCTCTTGCAGTTCCAGACCGACGTCTCGCAGGCGCAGGTAGCGAAGGCTCAAGGGCTTGACGATTTGCGGCAGTCGCTCGGTTACGAATCGGTGCCGGCGGACTACGACATCGTCAGCAGCTTTAACTACGAGCCGATGAAATTGAACCTCGACGACCTGGAAGTCCAAGCGCTGAAACTGCGCCCTGATCTACGCGCCGCCCAGCAGGGCGTCACCGCAGCCAACAGCGCATATCAATTGCAAAAAGCTGACGCGAAGCAGGACGTCACAGCACAGATCAATTACACGCACGTCAGCCAAGTAAATACGGCTTCGCTATTCGGCAACATTCAAATCCCGATCTTCGACCGCAACCAAGGCGAAATTGCCCGCGCGCACTACGCCGTCACGCAAGCACAGCAGCAGGAAGAGGCAGCCGAGAATCAAACGCTGACAGATGTCCGGGACGCCTACGATGCTGTCGAATCGGAGGATCAGATTCTGGGGCTTTTCAACTCCGGCTATCTGCAGGAAGCCAAGGAAGACCGCGACATCAGCGATTATTCGTATCACCGCGGCGCAGCGAGCTTGCTTGATTTCCTCGACGCCGAACGCAGCTATCGCGCCACCGAGCTTCAATATCGCCAGGCGTTGGCCTCTTACCTGCTCGCGCTCGAGCAGCTTCGGGAGGCTGTCGGGACCAGGAGTTTGCCATGAAGATTGTTCACGCAAGCACACTCTCGTGCGCTCTGGGCACAGTCGCTTTCGCCATATTGGCCGCCATAACGGGCTGCGGTTCCGGCACCAGCACAGGAATGACGTCCTTCTCCGCGAAAGGCAGCCAGTCCGAAACGCCTCAGCTTTTCACGATTCCGGCTGAGCAGATGTCGCACATCCAAATCGTCACCGTCGAACCCGGGAAGCTGACACGTCGGCTGCGCCTGACCGGTTCCGTGGCCTTCAATGCTTTTGAAACCACGCCGGTCATCACCCAGGTCGGCGGGCCAGTCAGCCGCGTTTTGGCCGTGCCGGGCGAGTTCGTACGGGCGGGCCAACCACTTCTTGAAGTCAGCAGTCCCGATTATTCGCAGTTGCTCGCTACCTATTTGAAGGCGCGCGACACGCTTCGGGTAGCTACGGCAAATTACCAGCGCGCTCAGGATCTGTATGCGCATCATGCGATCGCCCAACGCGACTTGCTACAGGCGGAATCGGACCAGGTCCAGGCGCAGGCGGATACGAACGCCGCAACCCAGGCAATCAAGGCGCTCGGAATTAAAGATCCCGATGGCGTCGCGCAACAACCCTCTGCGTTTTCAGAGATTCCCCTACTTGCCCCGATCAGCGGAGAAGTGGTCGAGCGGCTTGTCTCCCCAGGACAGGTTTTGCAGGCTGGATCGACGCAAGCGTTCACCATCTCGAATACCAGAACCGTGTGGGTGCTTGCGGATATATATCAAGGCGACCTCGCCTATGTTCGCAAGGGCGAAATTGTTTCCGCGAAAACTGACGCGTATCCCGACACATTCCGCGGGCGGATTTCCTACATCTCGCCAGCCCTCGATCCGAACACCCGCACGTTGCAAGCGCGCATCGTAGTGGATAATCCCGGCGACAAGCTGAAGAAAGACATGTACGTCACAGTGTCGGTGGCGGCTGGAACGGTCCCCAACGCTATTGCGGTTCCTGACGCCGCCGTCTTGCGGAATGACGAAAACGAGCCTTTCGTCTATGTCGAAACCGCGCCCGGCCAGTTCGGCCGCAGGCCAGTGCAGATCGGACAGAGCGAATCCGGCAAAACCGAAATCCTTACCGGGCTCGCGCCAGGAGAAAAAGTTGTCGCAGACGGAAGCTTGTTTCTTCAATTCGCGAATTCGCTGCAGTAGCGGAATCAGAGCATGATTCATCGCATCGTTCAAGCCGCACTGCGCCAGCGATTCTTGATCCTCATCTTGACGGCTGCTATCGCCATTGGCGGCGCCGTATCGTTCAAGAACATGCCGGTTGACGCTTATCCTGACCTTTCGCCGCCGATGGTGGAAATCATCACGCAATGGCCGGGGCACGCGGCGGAAGAAGTGGAGCGCCTGGTCACGCTGCCGACCGAAATCGAGATGAATGGCGTGCCGAAGATGGAGGTGCAGCGCTCCATTTCGCTTTACGGCTTGTCTGACGTGATTCTGACCTTCGAGGACGACACTGACGATTATTGGGCCCGCGAAGTTGTATTCCAGCGCCTCAGCGAGGTTCAGTATCCAGCAGGCGTGACGCCCACCCTGGCACCGCTCGCCAGTCCCTCCGGGCTCGTTTATCGCTACGTGGTCGAAAGCCCGGATCGCAGCCCGCAAGAACTCAAAACCTGGGAGGACTGGGTCCTTGAGCGCGAGTACAAGCAGGTGCGCGGTGTAGCCGACGATTCAGGCTTCGGCGGCACTGTAATGCAGTATCAAGTCCTTCTCGATCCGGCGAAACTCTACAGCTACCACATCACTGTTCCCCAAGTGATCCAGCAGCTTTCGGCGAACAATGCCAACACCGGGGGTGGCTTTTATTCGCAAGGCGGTCAGTTCTACTACGTCCGCGGTATCGGGCTGATACGTAACTCACAGGACGTAGGCGACATCATCGTCGGGACGCAGAATGGCGTACCCGTCCACATCCGCGATGTTGGCCAAGTCGCAATCGGACACGCGCCGCGCCTCGGTGAATTCGGCTTCAACAAAACGAACGATGCCGTCGAAGGCGTCATTATGATGCGGCGCGGCGAGATGACGCAGAACGTACTGAGGGGCGTCGAGGCCAAAACGGCGCAACTGAACGACGAAATCCTGCCGAAAGACGTCCGCGTCCGGCCGTTCTATGACCGGAGTGACTTAGTGCACCTCACCACGAACACGGTGGAGGGCAACCTGCTCCGCGGCATGATTTTGGTTTTGGTCGTTTTGATCTTCTTCCTGGTGAGCATCCGCGCCGCAGTGATCGTGGCGCTTACGATCCCGCTCGCGTTGCTCTTCTCTTTCATATTCCTGCACGCGCAAGGCATCCCAGCCAACCTGCTTTCCATCGGCGCGATCGATTTTGGCATCATCATCGACGGCACGCTTGTGATGGTCGAGAACATCTATCGCGAGCTGGGCTTGCGCGAAGGACAGGATTACAACCTGCGCGACGTGCTTCTGGCCGCCGCTCACGACGTCGATCGTCCAATCTTCTATTCGATCGCGGTGATCATCGCCGGCTACATTCCGATTTATGCGCTCAGTGGGCCCTCCGGTAAGCTCTTCCACCCGATGGCCGATACGATGTCCATCGCGCTCGTGGGTGCGCTGATCCTGACGCTCACCTTCGTTCCCGTTATGTGTTGGTACTGGTTCAAGAAAGGCGTTCGCGAGCGCGTGAACAAACCATTCGAATGGATTAAGAGAGTGTATGCGGGCGAACTTACCTGGTGCCTAGATCATCCGAAAACCACGATCGTCGCCGCGCTGGCAATTTTCGGCGCTACTTTGGCACTCGTGCCGTTCATCGGCGGCGAATTCATGCCTCACCTCGACGAAGGCGCGCTCTGGGTGCGCGCCACCATGCCCTATACCATCTCGTTCGACGAGGCCGCCGGGATTGCTCCGCAGATCCGGACCATTCTTATGAAGTATCCCCAGGTCACCGACGTCGGCTCGGAGCTCGGGCGTCCCGACGATGGCACCGATCCTACCGGATTCTTCAATTGCGAATTCTACGTGGGCCTGCGGCCGTATAACGATGCAACATGGAAGAAAAGCCCGTTTCACACTAAGGCTGCTCTGGTCGCCGATCTTCAGAAGCAGTTACAGGCTTTTCCGGGCATCATTTTCAATTACACGCAGCCCGCTGAGGATGCGGTGGACGAAGCGCTGACCGGGCTGAAGAGTGCGCTGGCGGTGAAAATCTACGGGCCAGACCTGAACGTCCTGCAATCGAAAGCGATGGAGATTAAACATCGCCTGGAACAGGTCCATGGGTTCACTGACTTGACCGTTGTTCGCGAATTGGGGCAGCCTAGCCTTCTCATCAACGTCGATCGCGACAAGATTGCGCGCTACGGCATCAACGTCGCCGACGTCGAAGCCATCGTGCAGGCTGCTGTTGGCGGCCAAGCGGCCACACAGGTCATACAAGGAGAAAAACTTTTCGATCTCGTCGTGCGCATGGAACCACAATACCGCCAGAACGAACAGGCCATCGGCGACCTGCTCGTGGGCACTCCCTCCGGGCAGCAGATTCCTTTGCGCGAACTGGCTGACATTCACGAAGCCAGCGGCGCTTCGTTTATTTATCGGGAGAACAATTCCCGCTACATCGGCGTGCAGTACAGCATTGAGGGACGCGATCTCGCGGGCGCAGTGGCTGACGGGCAGCGCGCCATTGCCGGCGTCGTGCATTCGCTGCCGGCTGGCTATCGCGTTACATGGGGCGGTGAATATTCCGAATTCGTAGAGGCCAGGAAGCAGCTGGACGTAATCGGCCCCCTCACCTTGGTGCTGATCTTCATGATTCTTTTCGCGCTCTACGGCAACTTCAAATTCCCGGTAGCGATCGCGGTTGGCGTGGTGATGACAGAACCAGTTGGCGCGCTTATCGCTTTGAAAGTGACGGGTACGCCGTTCAGCGTCTCATCCGTCCTCGGGTTGCTGGCGCTGCTCGGTGTCTCCACAGAAATGGCGGTCATTCTCGTGTCGTTCATTAATAAGCTACGCGCCGAGGGAAAGGACATTCGCACGGCTACGCACGAAGCCGCGCTGCTGCGCCTACGTCCGATTATGATGACGGCGCTGGTCGCGTGTTTTGGGCTGCTTCCGGCAGCGCTTTCGACGGGAATCGGTTCCGACACGCAGAAACCCTTTGCCATCGTCATCGTGGGCGGCCTGATTTCACCGCTACTACTGGGATTTTTCGTGAACCCTGTCCTCTACATGCTCGTCGCTCGCGACGGCGACGTTCTTCAGGTATAGGGCCTTGCCTACGACTCCGTTTCCTGTCCGCATACTGCTCGCGCCTCCCCGTGTCAGTTAGAAGGCATATTTGATAGCGAATTGCATGACTCTCGGGCCAACGTCCGCTTGAATCTGGCCAAACGTGCTGCTGGTCATGGTCAAGTTGTTGGTACCCACAGCACCGATTCCGGCAGTGCCGGGATTCAGGAAATTGACATGATTGAAAAGGTTGAACGCTTCGAAGCGGACCTCGACGCTCTGCCTTTCCGTGATCGGGAAACGACGCGACAAGGCGGCGTCCACATCGACAAATCCCGGTCCCAGCAAGTTGTCCACGCCCTCGTTTCCGAGAGTGCCGGTCGCCGGGTTTTGGAACGCGCTAAGATTAATCCAGCAGTTGTTGTTAAGATTCCACGAAACTTGCTTCGGGGTGCAGTAAGGGTCTGCGAGCACTTGATTGGGACGTTGCCCTGCCTCTCCGGTCAGGATCTTCACGTGCGTTCCCGTCCGATAGCATTGGGGGTAATCCAACGCAGCAGCCTAAACCGATAGGAATTTCGATGATACGGAACTTTCGTTGGGCGCGCGAAATCCCTGGATTCAACTTAGCCCTGGAAAATCGGGGACAAATTATCCCTGCCGTTGCAGATTCGCTGGGCGGCACCTCGCACGAAGAGCATGACGACGAAAATGCCCACCGGAATCGCTGGCCGGTGGGCACCCTTGCTGTCACTCGTTCCTGAACTTAGTTCTCGCTTACGAGAGCCCCACGACCCGGCCCGTCTCCAAATCGAGATCGATGTCGTAATATCCCGGCCGCGTCGAAAGCCCGGGCATGGTGCTCATCGTACCCAGTAGCGGATAGACGAATCCCGCTCCCACGCTGGCCCGCACGTCGCGAACTGGAACGATGAATCCCGTCGGCGCGCCCTTTAGGTTCGGGTCGTGGCTCAAGCTGTACTGCGTCTTGGCCATACAAATCGGTAGCTTGTCTAAACCAAGTCTTGTGTAAAGTGCGATTTTCTTTTCCGCCTCAGCGCTATACTCCACTCCTGCGCCGCCGTACATCTCCTTGACGATGGTTTCGATTTTCTGCTTGATCGAAGTTCCCTCCAGCGGATACAGGAACTTGAAATTGCCCGGCTTCTCGCACGCGGCAATTATCGCCTTACCGAGTTCCACCGCACCCGCCCCGCCTTCGGCCCAGTGGTTCGTCATAACTGCATCCACCGCGCCCGCCTGCTTGGCGATTTTCCGCACCAGCTCGATTTCTGCTGGCGTGTCGTATTGAAACCGGTTCACGCCTACCACTACAGGCAGACCGTATTTCTTAGCGTTCTCGATCATTTTCACCAAGTTGGCGGAGCCCTTTTCCAAAAGCTCGAGGTTTTCACTCGTGTAAACCGGATCGAGCGGTTTTCCCGCCACCACCTTCGGGCCGCCCCCATGGGTCTTCAGAGCTCGGATGGTCGCCACCATCAACACGCAATCGGGGACAAGCCCGCTATAACGGCACTTGATGTTGAAGAATTTCTCCATGCCCATGTCCGCACCGAATCCGGACTCGGTCAGCACGTACCCATCTTTCCCGACAAGCTTCAGCGCAATCTGGTCGGCTACAATTGACGAATTGCCGTGAGCGATATTGCCGAATGGCCCGGCATGAACGAATGCCGGAGTGCCTTCGAGCGTCTGCATCAGGTTCGGCATGATCGTGTCCTTCATCAGGACGGTCAACGCGCCGCCCAGTCCGACATCGTCCGCCGTGATGGGATCGCCGGCCTTGTTCGTGCCGATCAGCATGCGACCGAGCCTCTCGCGCATATCCTGAAGACTGGTGGTCAGTGCTAAAATCGCCATAATTTCGCTGGCCACAGAGATGTCGTAGCCGGTTACGCGCGTAAAACCTTTTTCCTCCGGACCTTGACCGATGGTGATCTGCCGTAGCATGCGGTCATTGGTGTCCGTCACGCGCCGCCAGGTGATCGTCGCAGGGTCGATATCTAACCGCGCGAACCTGCTGCGCTCGTCGGGCGTTAGGTCGTCGGGATTCGTTTTGTTGATTCCCAGATTGCGCAAGCGCCGCAGCATCACCGGCGAGAATTTTCGGCTGCCATCCTTTGCTCGCGGCGTCAACCGGTCGTACAACTGCTCGTCCGTTGCGCTGGCCTCGTGAAACATGCGTGTATCTATCGCCGCGGCCAGCAGGTTGTTGGCGGCCGTAATCGCGTGAATGTCGCCCGTGAGATGGAGATTGAAATCCTCCATGGGAATAACTTGGCTGTAGCCGCCGCCCGCCGCCCCACCTTTAATACCAAATGTCGGCCCCTGGCTGGGCTGCCGGATGCACGTAAAGACATTCTTGCCCAAATGGGCACCAAGCGCCTGGCTCAATCCGACGGTCGTCGTGCTCTTTCCCTCGCCAAGTGGTGTGGGAGAAATCCCCGTCACGACGATGTATTTTCCATTGGGCGCGTTCTTCAAGCGGTCGCGGACTGAAAGGTGCACTTTCGCCTTGTTCTTCCCATATAAATCGAGTTCGTCCGGAAGGATGCCTGCCTCAGCTGCAATCCTATCAATGGTGATCGGCGTTACCGACTGCGCGATCTCGATGTCGCTCGGCACACGCGCGAGTACGTTCTTCAGCTTATGAGGCATCCCTGTCTCCTTAGATAATAGATGAGACGACGTATGCGACTGCGATGTATGCACTGCCCGGGAAGTATCGCTCAGAACTCGCGCGGGGTTACGACTTAGGGTGCGCTCCGACGGCCTTCCTCTGGCTCGGCATGCAAACGAATACCGTATTGGACCGTCGCGCGGATGTCAAGCAGCTATCTGACCGGCGAAAACCCCTAGCGCGTCGTTTCCGCGACAGAGGGGTGGCGGCGCGCCGCCATCCCCGAATTGATTCTGCTCGATATGGAAACCGCGGATCATCCTTTGCTGCACTCGCAGTGGACGCTGTCCTCGGGCTTGCCCTGATGCGTCGGATGACGGTTCGCCGTCCATTCCTTCCATCCCACGTTCATTTCTTTCGCATAGAAGCCAAGCTCTGCCAACTGCAGAGCTGCAATAGCCGAAAGCTGTCAATCGTGGCCCCAACAATATGTAACGATCTCCTTGCCTTTCGGCAGCGTAGTTGCCGCCCGCGCGATGTCGTCGAGCGTGAAGCACCACGCGCCGGGAATGTGTCCGTTCGCGTAGGCCTCTTTGCCTCGTGTGTCGAGCAGTACGAATTCAAACGGTATTTCGCTCTGTACGGCTTTCAGCACGTCGTTGCGTTGCTTTTCGGCCTTGAGTTTCGCAGCGAAGTAATTGCGGTTCGCGCGAATCTCGTCCGGACTAAATGCGGGAGTTGCCATCGCCTCCTCCTGAAATTTGGATTCGCTATCCTGCTCCTGTATCCGATGCGGCCCCCGCCTTTCGGTTGCGGGCGCCGCATCTCAGCTGCACGAAGTTTGTACTGCCGCACAAGCTACCACGCAAGCTCTGTGCCGCACTCGCGTAATGGCCTTCGCACGAGGCGCCATAAGCGATAATCTGTTGCTGGGGAGAACCAAAGTGCCTGACAGCACAGCGCACGAACAAAATCCACCTCGCGGCGAAGAGTCTACCGTCGCCCCCGTGAAGTCAGCGGAACAATTGCCCGAACCGTGGCTGCGCGGCTCGCTCGCCGACGTTCCGGTGCTGACCCGCGCCGTCCTGCATGCGCTGGCGCTTGCCGACGAAGATATCGGCGAATGGTGCAGCGGTCTAAGCGACGAAGAGCTAAACGCGCGGCCGGCCGGCGTCGCACCAGTTGCATTCCATTTGCGCCATATCGTGCGCAGTGCGGACCGCCTGCTCACCTACGCCGATGGTAGCCAGCTTTCGCCCGCGCAGGTTTCCGCATTGAAAACGGAATTGGCGCCGGACGCGATCAAGCAGAAATTATTCGACGAATTTCGCGTGGGAATTGGGAGTGCGGTGGCTCGCGTGCGCGGTTTCAGCTCTGCGCGATTCGACGAACCTCGCAAGGTCGGGAAGCTGCAGCTACCCACCACCCTCGGCGGCCTGCTGATTCATGTCGCGGACCACACGCAACGCCACGTCGGCCAGGCAATCACCACCGCCAAGATCATCGTCGCAGCATCTCGAAAGTAACCAGCTGAAGCCGCTTAGCAGCGCTCGCGAGCCGTCGGCATTTGGTGCACCACGCGCGGCCTCGGCTTGTGCCCGTGAAACTGCGCTGCTTCGGTCGAGCCCTTAAGCGCTACAGTTGACGCCGTTCCATCCGTGATGATGTGCTGCACTGTATCGAAATATCCGGTGCCGACGAACTGCTGGTGCTTCACTGCCGCGTAGCCGAAATCATGCTCGTTTTCAAATTCGTGGTCCTGTAACTGGCAATAGGCCGCCATGCCGCGTTCCTTGTATCCGCGCGCCAGCTCGAACATGGAATGGTTGAGCGCATGAAATCCGGCCAGCGTGATGAACTGGAATTTATAACCCATTGCCGCGAGCTCACGCTGGAAATTCGCGATGGTGGCATCGTCAAGATTCTTTCGCCAATTGAACGACGGCGAGCAGTTGTACGCCAGCAGCTTGCCTGGGAACTTCGCGTGGATGCGCTCCGCAAAAATCCGCGCCTCGCGCAAATCGGGCGTGGAAGTTTCGCACCAGAGCATCTCCGAGTACGGCGCGTAGCTCAAGCCGCGCGCAATCGCTGCTTCAAGCCCGTGGCGTACGTAGAAAAACCCTTCCGAGCTGCGTTCGCCAGTGATGAATTCGCGATCACGCTCATCGACATCGCTGGTCAGCAGCGTGGCACTGTCAGCGTCCGTCCTTGCAACTACCAGCGTCGGCACGCCCATCACGTCCGCTGCCAGCCGCGCCGCCACCAACTTATGAATCGCTTCCGAAGTCGGCACCAACACCTTGCCGCCGAGATGCCCGCATTTCTTTGCCGATGACAGCTGATCCTCGAAATGGACCCCCGCCGCGCCCGCCTCGATCATGCTCTTCATCAATTCGAACGCGTTCAGGTTCCCGCCGAAGCCCGCCTCCGCGTCTGCTACCATCGGGGCCAGCCAGTACATCGAATGATCATCTTCCGCGTGCCGAATCTGGTCCGCGCGCACGAGAGCGCGATTGATTCGCCGCACTAATGAAGGAACGCTGTTCGCAGGATACAAACTCTGATCGGGATAGGTTTCTGACGCGTCATTCGCGTCCGCGGCCACTTGCCAGCCGCTTACGTAGATTGCCTTCAGGCCTGCGGCTACCATCTGCACGGCCTGATTTCCGCTCATCGCGCCCAGCGCCGCCACCTGTGGCTCCGAATGCAGCAAATTCCACAACCGTTCAGCTCCCAGCCGCGCGAGGGAGTGCTCGATGTGGACCGAACCCCGCAGCTTTTCCACGTCTTCGGGCTTGTAAGGACGCGAAATACCAGCCCAGC
>JASHWB010000096.1 GCA_030044295.1 Candidatus Acidiferrales bacterium | reverse complement strand
GCTCAAAATATGAAAATTCCGCCAGCTGTTTTCTGTTTGAAAACCATCGTGTCACATGTTAGCGTGAGTAGGGCCTTCATTTTGGCCCGGTGGGAGAAGGAATATGCAGTCGGCGCCTCTTGAGCATCCTGCGGTCGGGATGCTGGCGCAAAACGTGCTGCATCACCCGCCGCGACGACTTCCTGCCGCGAGTTTTAGTACCCTCCCGGCCGTTTTTCAAGGGCGGAACGTCCCGGTGCATCTTCCCCGCGTGATTTTATTCTCTTTGTCTTCGCCATGGCGGTGCGGGCATGAAGGCTTGTCTGCTGCGCGCGCCAGCAGTGATTACGACGAATCCGCTGCAATATACAGATGCTCCGGTGCCTGAGCCGGCGGCGTGCGAGGTGCGCGTGCGCGTGAAGATGTGCGGAGTGTGCCGAACGGACCTGCATGTGGTGGAAGGCGAGCTGCCTCCGCGCAAGTCGCCGGTCATTCCCGGGCATCAAATCGTCGGCGTGGTCGAAAAGCTCGGACCGGGAGCCAGCCGCTTCGAAACTGGCGCGCGCGTGGGGATCGCGTGGCTGCATAGCACAGACGGCACGTGCGAATACTGCCGCGCGGGAAACGAAAATCTCTGCGATCATCCGACGTTCACCGGATGGACGGTCGATGGAGGCTACGCCGAATACGCTGTTGCGCCGGAAAAATTCGTCTATCCGCTGCCCGAAAATTTCGCCGACGAGCATGCCGCGCCGCTTCTCTGCGCCGGAATCATCGGCTTTCGCTGCTTGCGGCTCTCGAATATCCAGCGGGGCGGGCGGCTTGCGTTTTATGGTTTCGGCTCGGCGGCGCACGTGGCGATTCAAGTGGCGCTGCATTGGGGCGTGGAGGTGTACGCCTGCACGCGCGGCAGAAAGCATCAGGAGCTGGCGCTGAAGCTCGGCGCCGTGTGGGCCGGCGAAGCCGCCGAGCAGCCGCCGAAGCTACTCGATGCCGCGATCGTGTTCGCCCCAGCCGGAGAACTTGTGCCGCCCGCGCTGAAGGCCCTGAAAAAAGGCGGCGCGCTGGTGCTCGGCGGAATTCATATGAGCCCGATTCCATCTTTCGATTATGATTTGCTTTACCAGGAGCGCATGATTCGCAGCGTGGCCAATAACACGCGCAAAGATGGCGAGGATTTTCTCCGCGTGGCGGCCGAAATTCCCATTCACTCGCAGGTAACGATCTATCCGCTGCGCGACGCGAATCGCGCGCTCAACGACCTGAAGAGCGACCGCGTGAACGGCTCAGCCGTCTTGGATTGTCGCTGATGAAAGTCATCTCTCTGAACGTCGGCCGGCCGCGGCTGGTGCTCGATCGTGGGCGCCAAGTGAGCACGGGCATTTTCAAGTCGCCGGTCGCTGGGCCGGTCATGATGCGTCAAACGAATCTCGATGGCGACCGCCAGGCTGATCTCAACGCCCACGGCGGCATCAACAAAGCTGTGTACGCCTACCCATCCGAGCATTACGAATTCTGGCGCGGCGAGTTGCAGGGAACTGAATTGACGTGGGCGCAGTTCGGCGAAAATCTGACGACGGAAGGCTTGTTTGAGTCTGACGCGTGCATCGGCGACCAATTTCGCATCGGCGGCGCTGTTTTGAAAGTCGCGCAGCCGCGTATTCCGTGCTACAAGCTGGGCATTCGCTTCGGGCGAGACGACATGCCGAAGCGATTCCTTGCCAGTGGCCGTTCTGGGATTTATTTCTCCGTGGTTGAAGAAGGACTGATCGAAGCCGGCGATGCAATCGAATTGATGGAACGCGACGCGCGAGCGATTGCCGTTGCGGATGTGAATCGTGCGTACGTCCACGGCCGCGAAAATATCGATCTGCTGCGCCGCATCATCGAAGTCGACATTCTGCCTCCCGGCTTGCAGCGCGATTTAGTCGAGCGGCTCGCGTCCTTGCAAGTCGCCGGGGAAGTGAAGGCGTGACGATGCCGGCCCAGCGCGCCAGGTTTTCCTCTCCCTCTTGGTCCGCCGTAGGGGGTCAGTTTGAATTTTCTTGATCGTGACACAAGCAGTCAAAATTCAAACTGACCCCCTACCCGGTCCGCGCTTCGCTTTTCGCGGATTCGTTTGTTACGATAATCCCGCGGCCTGAAGTGCGGGCCGAACTTCTGTCCACACGGACTCACAATGCCTGCCACGAACAATATAGGCATCCTCACCGGCGGTGGAGACGTGCCGGGACTGAACTCCGTGATCAAATCAGTCGTCTATGGCGCCAGCGAAATCGGCCGGCCGGTGATTGGGCTCCGCCGCGGCTGGGAAGGCCTGACACACCTCACGGGACCTACCGACACGAATTACGTGATGCCGCTCGATCGCGAAAATACGCGCACGATCGATCGGTCCGGGGGCACGATGCTGCACACGTCGCGCACCAATCCGCGGCGCATGCCCGAGTCGCGGTTGCCGAAGCACCTGGGTGCGGCTGGAATTCGCGAGTTGCCGTTTGATGGCAAGAATTACGACCTGACGCCGCTCGTTCTGCGCAACCTGGAGCGACTGGGAATTTCGTGCCTGGTGGCGATTGGCGGAGACGACACGCTGAGCTTCGCGTCCGTGCTGTCGTCAGCCGGCTTTCCGGTGCTCGCGATTCCGAAGACCATGGACAACGACGTTCAGGGCACCGAGTACTGCATCGGCTTTTCAACCGCAGTCACGCGCGCGAAGCAGTCGATCACGCGCCAGCGCACCACGGTCGGGTCGCACGAGCGCATCGGAATTTTCCGCATTTTTGGGCGCGATGCCGGCTTCACCTCGCTTTACACCGCGTACGTCACCTCCACGCGCTGCCTGATTCCCGAGTATCCGTTT
>JASHWB010000095.1 GCA_030044295.1 Candidatus Acidiferrales bacterium | reverse complement strand
GACGCATCCGTCGAGACAAAAAGCCTGGCGCTGATTGTGGATGATCCCGATGCGCCTGCGGGCGTGTGGGTGCATTGGGTGATTTACGATTTGCCGGCAGAAACGCGCGAGTTGCCGGAAGGAATGCCGAAAGACCGCGAACTGCTCAACGGGGCACGCCAGGGAAAAAACGACTTCGGGAAGATCGGGTACAACGGGCCGTGCCCACCGGGAGGGCCGGCGCACCGTTATTTCTTCAAGCTCTACGCGCTGCGCGAGAAGATTGGGCTGAACGCGGGCGCGAGCAAAGCGGACGTGGAACGCGCGATGAAGGGAAAGATCGTCGAGAACGCCACGCTAACGGGAAAGTTTGGGCGTTAGCATTCTTGCTTTCGCGGCCGAGCGCCGCGACTAAGGGATCAGGAACGCGCCGGGAATGCCACGGTCGAGAGTCGCGAAATCCATGCCATGCGAGCGCGCCAACTCCAACAGGTGACCATCCGTGATCTGCTTCGGGCTCTTGACCCATGCGGGCAAACGGGAAATGTCTTGATCATCCGCGAGGAAGCTGAATTTCATTTTGGGCCGGATTTTCATCTCCTGTAGGACTTCTCGCGCTTGCGGGACGGATAGCGCATATCGCGGAGTATGCGCCAGCACTCGGACAAAACCGGTCTCCGTGATGGAGCAGGTTACCAACTGCGCCACTTCCGCGGAAGCAAAGGTGCGGCTCCAGACCGCGACCCGCTGGTGAAACTCATGCTCCCAAACGCCGAGCGCCACGAGCGCGTTCACGTCCAGCAAAAACGTCATGGAAGCTCGTCGAGAATTTCATGCACTTCGGCGCTTGTCAAAGGTGGGGCGCCCGGTCCCAAGGTGAGCACTGGAAGACCGGTGACTTTGTCGATGACAATTCTTGCTTTTCTTTTACGCCTTTTGCGGGGAGTCAAGAGAATCGACCCCGACTGCACTTTAGCCTCAAGGGCATCACCTGGCTGCAGGCCGAGCTTGCGCCGGATTGGGCCCGGAAGGACGACTTGGCCTTTCGTTGAAAGCTTGGTTTGCATGGTAAGACGATCTTACCAATTCGGCGGACTGGATCGCAAGTGCGGGATATCGAGCCAAGTCAACATCGTATGTTATGCGGCTGAAATTGGTGGAGCCGATGGGATTCGAACCCACGACCTCCTCGATGCCATCGAGGCGCGCTCCCAACTGCGCCACGGCCCCACCGGAGTGATGAGTACTCTTATAGCATCGAACTGGAGGGGCGGTCAAACGACCGCTACGGCTCTTCCAGATTACGCGTAAGTGTCAGAATGCACATGTGTTACAGGGCGTCCAGGGCAGATACTCTTCGGCTACTTTTGCATTCCCGGAATTCTGCTATGCTTGGAACATAGTTGGGAACTCGGTGTCTAAGGGGTATAGCAGGCACCCTTGGCAGAACGGCGGATAGGGATGTCCGAACTCGCGCAAGGTCTTACTTGGGGCCGGGACGAAGCAGCGTTGGTCACGGGGCTGCAGGCTGGCTCCGATGAGGCATTTGATTATTTGGTTACGTATTACCACGGGAGCGTTCACAACCTGGTGTACGGAATCTTGGGTGACCCGGCGGACGCGGCGGACGTCACGCAGGACGTGTTTATACGCGTATTTCGAGGGATCCATGGTTTTCGCGGCAGCAGCTCGCTGAAAACTTGGCTGTACCGGGTGGCGGTGCGGCAGGCGCTAAATCACCGCCGCTGGTGTTGGCGGCATCACCGGGAGCAGGTTTCAATCGACGCTGCCGAAGCACAACACAATCGCCGGTTCGACTTGGTGGACGCGAAAGCTACGCCGTTTGACGAATGCGCGGCGCATGAGTTGCGTGCAAAAGTCAGAAAGGCGCTGGCGACCGTGCCTCCGAGGTTCCGGAGCGCGGTGATACTGAGGGACTTGGAAGGCTTGGCTTACGAGGAAATCGCGGAAGTGCTGGAAGTTTCTGTAGGAACGGTGAAATCGCGAATCCTGCGCGGGCGTCGAATACTCAAAGAGAACCTAGAGCCGCTATTGCGCAGCGGGGTGGCAGCGATCCGAAAGAACTCATGGGCGGCAAGCGCGTTTCAAGGGGAATTGGCGGATAGCGATTCGGGTGGCTTGAAGGTGTTGTCGATGGAATCGCGTGGAGCAAGTAGATGAATTGCGGTGAGGCACAGCGGCGTATCCCCGGGTACTTTGACGGCGCAATCAACGCGTCTGATCATGTGCGCCTGTGTGGACATCTGCGCAATTGCGCGAGTTGCCGCGAAGAGTTGGAGCAGTACCGCTTGCTGACGGCGCAGTTGGCGAGCCTGGAGCCGATAGCGGCGCCTTCCGATTTGGCAGTCCGGATTCGCATCAGCGCGCTGGAGCGGCCTTCTCGATGGAGCGCGGCCGGTCGACTGTGGTCGCGGACAGTACTGGCTTTCCAAAACATTTTTGAGCCGCTGGCGGTGCCTGCAACGGGCGGAATACTGACGGCGGTAGTGATCTTCGCACTGGTGGTCGAAAGTCTGGTGATGGGTATCCCAATGGGCCGACCGATTCCCAACGATCAGCCGCTAAACCTCGTTCAACCCGCGGAACTCGAACAATTGGCGCCATTCCCGGTTTCGACCATTATGGACGCGACCGACCGCGGCAATGCAGGCGGGCTGATGGTGGAAGCCACTGTAAACGCCGACGGGGAAGTGCAGTCTTACAAGATTCTTTCCGGGCCGGATTCAGCGGCCGTCCAGCAGCAGATCGACCAGATTTTGCTGTTCTCGCGCTTTCGCCCGGAGCTCAATTTTGGGCGTCCCACCTCTGGCGGACACGTCTTCCTCAGTTTCGATCAGGTTCGCGTGCGCGGCTAAGGGCGCACGCGACCGGCCAGCTTTTCCCGAACGCACGCATTGACTCCACCAAAACCCATAGCTACAGTTTGATGTACGCGCGAGCTCCGTTCGTGGAAGGCGCGGCAATAGGAGGAAAAGCGCCGGCCCGCTGAATATGCTTCGCGCGCCAGCGACCAGGCCATGCGGCAGACTCTTCTCAAATGTCTCGTAATCGGATTCCTAGCTGCCTCCGTGTGTCTATCTGCCCCGGGCGCGGGTGCAAAGCTGCTGCCTCATCCGCGACAGCAGGACGAGTCGGCGCAGCAGCAGTCGCCTATTAGTGTGGAGGCGAGCCAGCAGATTTTCGCCACCATGTGCGCGCTGGATGCGGCGGGATTCGCCGTGGACGAAAGCACCTTGGGAGAGATGCCACAGCGACTGAGGTTGCGGGCGGCGCTGCTGGCGATGAGGGGGCCTGCGGCGGACGCTGTGCGACAGTTTTACAGACAGCACGCGCTGGCCGATTCGTCGGAGATGCTTTCGCAATACATCACGCTAGCGCTCGTGATGGGACCACCTCCGGATTTCAAGTTCCTAGGTGATCGGGAATCACTTCCTCCAGATGCTCTGCCTATTCAAGGTTTCCAACCGCTGCTGGCTGATTTTTACCAGGCAGCACAACTCGAAGTGCGCTGGCAGGAGGTCGAGCCCGAATACGAATCGCAGATTGCCCGGTACCGCTTGGCGCTTTCGCAGGTTGTTACCGTTTCGGACGCGTATCTGCGCGAAATCGTGAAGCCGAACGGGAGCACGTTTACCGTGTACGTCGAGCCGTTCGTAGGGGCGCAGATCAATTTCCGGAATTACGGCGCAGCATACGCGGTGGTGGTAGGGTCCAGGAACGATCCGGCCGTCGAGGCGATTCAGCACGCCTACCTACATTACATTCTTGACCCGATGGTTTTGCGTAACCAGGCGGTGATTCTGAGAAAATCGCAGTTGTTACAGATCGCGGGTCGCGCGCCGGAGTTGCCGGCAGAGTATCAGAGCGATTTTGTATCGTTCTTCGATGAGTGCTTGGTACGGGCCGCCGATTTGCGCGTGAGAAATCTGCCGGAGGCTCAGCTGCAATCCGATTTAGCTAATGAGGACGCGTCAGGATTTATCCTGGTGCGCCCGCTCGTGGCGCAGCTGAAGATTTTCGAGAAGGCGGAGCCGGCGATGTCGTATTACCTCCCCGACCTGGTCAACGGCATCGACGTGGCAGGCGAGGAGGCGCGTTTTCGAGATTTCAAATTCGCCAATGGGCCCACACCGCTTGCTGAGGAACTCAGCTTCTCCCAAGTTACACGCGCGTCGGAACTGGACCGCATGTTAGCGCAGGGAGATCAGGAAATCGCGCAGAAGAATGCGGCGGGCGCGGCGGCAATTTTCTCGCAGGTGGTGGCCAAATACCCGAACAATGCGCGCGCACTATACGGATTGGCGATCGCATCGGTGCTTTCCGGAAAAGCGGATCGCGCCAAGGAGTTGTTTCAGAAGGTTGTAGCGCTTTCATCGAGCGCGGAATCAAGCGAACAGCCGACGACAGGTGCGCATGCGGATGCCCAGGTGTTGGCTTGGTCGCACGTGTACTTGGGACGAATAGCTGATTTGGAGGATGATCGCGAGTCAGCCATCAGCGAATATCGGGCGGCATTAGGAGTGGACGGCGCTCCCGAGACTGCGCGCATCGCGGCGCAAAATGGAGTGGAGGCGCCGTACGCGCCGCCGCAGGCAGCCGCCGGGAGCAACTGACAAACCGGATTCTCGCGCGTGGTAAATTCCGACGCACGGAACGAAGTGCCAGGTTGAATGATCGCGTTGGATGTTGAGGATCGGCGTGGGTGAACGGCAAGACGGGCAAGCACGAAGACAGCGAGCATGTAGCAAGGACCGAGAGGAGCGGACAATGAACTTGCCAGGGGAGAAGTTGGTTTACAGCCTAGCAGCGGTGTGTGCGGTTTTCGTCCTGACGCTCATCGGCGCGCAGGCAGCGCTGGCGCAACAATCGATGCCAGCGGCGCCAGCGGCGGGGGAGTCTGAGGGCGCGCTGGTGAATCAAATGCAAAACGGACTGCATTACTTGACCGACGTACAGCGGCAGACCGGCGTCGATTCCAGGCAACAGGCTGCCTACGACAAATTCTTCAAGGCTAGCTCCGATCAGCCGGACCAGAAGATCAAGCTAGGCGCCGATTTCTTGCGGAAATATCCGCAGAGCCCATTCACCGAAGCCGTGGATGCCGGTTTAACTAGCGCGTATTTCGAGAAGCAAGATTGGAATAACTTCTTCGCTTACGCGAACAAGACACTGGCGATGAACCCGGACGAGGTGGACGTCTTGACTTCGGTTGGATGGGTGATCCCGCATCAAATCGACCCGAACGATCCGGACGCCGGGCAGCGCCTGGGCACGGCCGAGGCGGACGAAAAGCACGCGCTCGATCTATTGGCGAAGATGCCCAAGCCCAAGGGTCTTTCCGACGCTCAGTTCTCAGCGGTGAAACAGGAAAAGGCGCATCAAGCCCATAGCGCCCTGGGATTGATCTATTTCCGGCGCGGAAATTACGCAGATTCAGTGAGCGAGCTGCAGCAAGTTACGCAGGGCACGAGCGGAGTCGATGAAACCGACGTGTACGTTCTTGGCGTCGACCTGCAGCAACTGAATCGGCATGGCGAAGCGGCGTCAGCGTTCACGCGGTGCAGCCAAATGAGTGGACCGTTGCAGGATCGCTGCAAGCAGAGCGCGGACCAGGAAACGAAGCTCGCTCACGGAGGGATGTGACGCCGCTCATCGAGAGTGCCCAGCCCAAGCTCAAGTAGAGGGGCCAATATGATTAGGATAAATTCGTTATTCAAGTACATTTCCGTTCTGGCGGCCGCGCTTGCGGCGGCTGCGATTTTTCCGACACTCTCCTGCGCGCAGGGGACGGACCCGAATTTTGTGGTCCCGAAACAGGAGCAGCAACAGCAGGACCAGCAGCTGAAAGTGCGCGCGATGTCTCAGCAGAATGGTTCTGAAGCGCCGAAAGTCGATCCGAAAGAGAGCAAAGCCTACAAGGAGTTCTACGACACAAATCCGCAGGACGCCGACAAGCGGATTCAGCTTGGCGAGGTTTTCGTGAAGCAGTATCCGTCTGGCCCCTACAGCGAGTCGGTCTATGCGGGCTTGGTGCAGGCTTACTATATGAAGCAGGACTGGAACAACATGTACGCAACCGGTGATAAAGCGCTGGCGATCAAGCCAGATGACGTCGATGTGCTCGTCACAGTCGGTTGGGTGATCCCGCACGTCTATACCGAGAACGAACCGAGTGCAAGCCAGCAGCTCGATAAAGCGCAGAGCTACGAAAGCAAAGCGATTCAGGATATTCCCAACTTGTCGAAGCCGGCGGATATGAGCGACGAGCAGTTTGCGACGGCGAAGGCCCAGAAACTCTCAGAGGCTCACAGCGGGCTCGGCTTAGTTTATTTCCGGAGGCAGGACTACCAGCAGGCAGCAACGCAGCTGCAGCAGGCCACCCAAGGCGCTCCCCATCCCGATCCGACGGATTATTTTGCTCTCGGGGCCTCGCTGCAGAATACCCAGCAGTACAGCCAGGCAGCCGACGCGTTCGATCATTGCGCGCAAATTCCGGGCCAACTACAGGCGCCATGCAAGCAATATGAAGATCAAGCGAAGAAACTTGCAACGCAAGGAAAGTGAGCGAAACACAACGCCGAATGACTGAGCAGGAGCGTGCCGAACTCGAAGCGATACTGGGCCACCATTTCGAGCACCCCGACCGCTTGGAACGCGCTCTGACGCACCGTTCGCTTCGCCAGGAAGCGAACGGGATCGACAACGAAAGGTTGGAATTTCTGGGGGACCGCGTGCTGGGGCTGGTGGCCAGTGAGCGGCTTTTCGAGCACTTTCCCAACTGGGAAGCGGGGAAGCTTTCGAAGGGCCTTGCGCGGTTAGTGAGCGCCGCGTCGATTTGCGCTGTTGCGAGGAAGCTGGATCTCGGCCGATTTCTCCGGCTCGGTCCGGGCGAGGAAAAGACCGGCGGCAGAGAAAAGAAGCGGCTGCTGGCCGATGCGTACGAGGCCATCGTCGGGGCGCTGTACATTGACGCGGGGCTTTCCACCGCGGCGGAGTTTTTGCGTCGCACGCTGATCGATCCGGCGTTAGAAGGCGAAGGCGGCCTCGAAGAGCTCGATCACAAGTCGGCCCTCCAGGAATGGCTGCAGCGGCGCGCCATGAACCCGGTCGATTACCGCGTACGGAAGGAATCTGGTCCTGAGCATCAGAAGACTTTCGAGGTCGAAGTGTGGCACGGCGATCGCAGGCTGGCTGTATCCGAGGGAACTAGCAAGAAGCAGGCGGAACAGGCCGCGGCCCGGCTGGCGCTGGATCAGTTGATAGAGAACGCATAAATGGATGGAATGGAAACCGGCGCCGCGCCCTTAGGATTGGCACAAGATCCATCCTCTACGGCCGCGGAGCGCAGCGCGAATCAATCTGGCGGAGCGCCGCGAAGCGGCAGGACGCACAGCGGGTTGGCGGAATTCGTCGAATCAGTCGTCGTGACGATTCTGCTCGCGCTGTTCGCTACCACCTTTGTGGTGCAAGCATTCAAAATTCCGTCGGAATCGATGGAGCCAACTTTGCTAGTCGGCGACCATCTACTGGTGAACAAGTTTGTTTTCGAAGGCACCGGCTCGTGGTACCAGAAGCTGTTGCCCTATCGGCCGATCCGCCGCGGCGACATTATCGTATTCAAGTATCCGTACGACGATCATCCGTACTACGTGAAACGGGTGATCGGCATGCCAGGGGACCAGATCCGCATCTCTGACTCGCGCGTTTTCGTAAACGACAAGCCCGTTTCGGAGCCATATGTAGTGCATGATCCGTTGACTGACGACCCATTTGGCGAGGAATTTCCGCCGGCGCTGGAATCCGTCCCGCGCAACCGGCTACGCCCCGAGTGGGCGGCGCGTATCATGAACTACGTGCGCGATGGCGAGCTCATGGTTCCCGCGAACCACTACTTCGTGATGGGCGACAATCGCGACGACAGTTGGGACAGCCGCTACTGGGGCTTCGTCGATCGCGATGCGATCGTGGGCCAGCCAATCCTGATTTACTGGTCGGTGCGCGCCACGGCGGACGATTACGCCGATCGCAGCCTCACGGGATCGGCGCGTGGAATTGGCTCCACGCTCGCTCATTTGTCCGGCAGCACGCGCTGGAACCGCATGTTGCGAGAAGTTCATTAGCGGCGGCTCCGCGCCTCTGAATTAGTGCCGGCGCAGCCTCTCTGAAACGTCTCGAGGCGCGTTCGCGCCCAATTGGATTCAACTTGGATACCGCGGTTCGCGAACAAACTGCCCCGTCAAGTGAGACGCCGGAATTCCGCAAACCGCGCCGATGGCTGCGGCGTGGAACGGTTTTCGTCCTATTGTTTGCGCTTGTCGTATGGGGCGGGGATGCTGCGATCTCCTTGCTCGTCCAG
>JASHWB010000008.1 GCA_030044295.1 Candidatus Acidiferrales bacterium | reverse complement strand
GACATTTCGAACATGACGCAACCAGGCTTCACCACCGCCACCCAACGCTCCGGTGGCCCTTTGCCCTTGCCCATGCGCGTTTCGGCCGGCTTCTTGGTGAACGGCTTATCCGGAAAGACGCGAATCCAGAGCTTTCCGCCGCGCTTGATGAAACGCGTGATGGCCACCCGCGCAGCTTCGATTTGCCGGTCGGTGATCCACGCGGGCTCGAGCGCCTTGAGTCCATACTCACCGAAAGCGAGAGAACCACCGCGCCACGCCTTGCCGGTGCGCCGGCCGCGCTGCTGTTTTCTGTACTTTACTTTTTTGGGCATCAACATAACGTCTGACCTATTCCTCTAATCTCAAGCAGCGGGCGCTGTTGCGCCTGGCCGCGAGCGGTCCGGAATCTTTTCACCCTGGTAAATCCAGCACTTCACGCCGATCACGCCGTAGGTGGTGTGCGCCTCGGCCGTACCAAAATCGATGTTGGCGCGCAGTGTCTGCAGGGGCAGCCGGCCTTGCAGGTACCATTCCTTGCGCGCGATTTCGGCGCCGTTCAACCGGCCTGCGACGCGGACCTTGATTCCTTTGCATCCAAAGCGCAGCGCCGAGTCCACCGCCTTGCGCATGGCGCGGCGGAAGGCCACGCGCTTTTCGAGCTGCAGCGCGATCGATTCGGCCACCAGCTGAGCGTCCAGCTCCGGCCGATGCACTTCCTGAATATCGATATGCACTTCGCGGTTCGTCCGCTTCTGGACGTCGTTCTTGAGCTTGTCGATTTCCGAACCCTTGCGCCCGATGATGATCCCGGGGCGCGCAGTGTAGATGCGCACTACGAGTTTATTCGCAGCGCGCTCGACGTCGATGCCGTTGACGCCGGCAGATTTCAGCCGATCCTTGAGCTGCCGGCGCAGTACGACGTCCTCGTGCAGCAGATCGGCGTACTCTTTCTTGGCGAACCAGCGCGAACGCCAGCCTTTGTTGTAGCCCAGCCGAAATCCATACGGATGTGTTTTCTGACCCAAACCGGCCTCCTACTGCTGCTTCTTCTGTTTCTGCTGCTGCTTTTGCGCTTCTTTCGCGCGCTTTTCGATCGCCTTGCGTGCCTTCCGAACCGCTCCACGCACGCCCTTCGATGCTTCCGCTTCGGCGGCTGCCGCTGCAGCGCGCTCTGTGGCAGCCACCTGGTGCTCCGACACACAGACCACGATATGGCTGGTGCGTTTCTGATAACGGAATCCGCGGCCCATGGGCGCGGGACGCATTCGCTTCCATCGCGGCCCTTCGTTCACGCAGCAGCTGGTGACGTACAGCGCATCCACGTCGAGCGATTCGCCAGCGTCGTCCGCCTTGCGCTCGGCGTTGGCGATGGCGCTGCGAAGCGTCTTTTCGACGTCTTTTGCCACGCGCTTCTTGGTGAACCGCAGCGTTTGCAGCGCGTCTTCCGCGCGGTGCCCGCGGATCAAGTCAATCACCAAACGGGCTTTCTGGGGCGACACGCGCGAAAAGCGCGTAATCGCCTGTCCCTCGATTTGTCCCTGCGTACCGTTCGCCATCGTTTTCCCCTGCCGCTTTTATCTCCCGCCGCGCCGCTTCTTCTCCGCGGCTTACGTTCTTGGCGCTGGCGCCGAACCGGCCGCAGCCGCTCCGGGAGCTCCAGGCGCTCCCGCTGCCGCGGCTGCCTTTTCGAGCGCGACCTTCACACCGTGGCCCTTGAAGCTTCGCGTGGGCGCAAATTCGCCAAGCTTGTGCCCGACCATCTGCTCGGTGATGTACACCGGGATGAACTTCTTCCCGTTGTGCACGGCGATCGTGTGACCCACCATCTCCGGCAAAATGGTGGAGCGGCGCGACCAGGTCTTCACGACCTTCTTTTCGTTGCGGGAGTTCATCTCCGCCACTTTTGCCTGCAAATGGCCGTCGATGAACGGACCCTTCTTCAAAGAACGCGGCATCTTGCTCCTATTCCTCCACGCGGCGCAGCTTCACCCACTGCGCGCGGCGCATCTTGCGAAATCCGCGCACCGGGCCGGGCACGCGGTGCGACAACGGGCAAAACGGGCAAACGAACCGCGTGCCCTGCGCGTTTGGAATCTTCTCCACAATCACGGCCCATCCGCCCTTGCAGAGCCGGTACAGAACCTGCGGCGGAGGCGCCAGCTTGGAAGCCGTTTTTCCGACCAGCTTGACTGCCGGGCGGGCTGCGGCCTTTGCAGCGGTTTTCCCCGCGGGCTTGACGGTCCGGCGCGATACAGGTTTTCGCGCCAGCCGCCGGGACGCGCGTCTCGACGTTCGTGTGGCACTCATGACGACACTCTCGATTCCCCGCCGCGCCGGGTTCATGTTTTTTACTTCTGCTCCAAATTACGGCTTGCGCCGCTCGACGATCATCCGGTCGCTCGGACGCTTCTTGCGCGTCTTCGCGCCCAGAGTCGGAAATCCCCAGGGAGTTTGCGGGTGGTTGCCCTTGACGCGGCCCTCACCGCCGCCGTGTGGGTGGTCCACCGGATTCATCGCCACGCCGCGCACCGTAGGACGCTTCCCGCGCCACCGTGTGCGCCCCGCTTTCCCGTAGGTCACGTTCTCATGATCCAGATTGCCGAGCTGCCCGACCGTGGCCATGCAGTCCACGCTGAACCGGCGGACTTCCCCCGAAGGCAGCTTCACCAGCGCGATCTCAGCCTCTTTGCTGAGCAACTGCGCCGCACCGCCAGCCGAACGCACAACCTGTCCGCCTTTGCCAGGATACAGCTCCAGGTTGTGGAGCATCGTGCCGGGCGGAATGTGCCGGATCGTGAGCGCATTGCCGGGCAGAATGTCCGC
>JASHWB010000094.1 GCA_030044295.1 Candidatus Acidiferrales bacterium | reverse complement strand
GCTCCAACGTCTGGTCGATAACGATGTCCGTTGATGCGAAGCGCGGTCTGCTTTACATGCCGATTGGTGGACCGGCCGCGAACTACTACGGAGGCGACCGCCCGGGCGACAATCTCTTCTCCAATACCCTGGTCGCGGTTGACGCAAACACCGGCAAACTCAAGTGGTATTTCCAGACCGTCCATCACGAGCTCTGGGATTTCGACCTACCGCCGGAGCCCAATCTGATCGACATCACGCAGAATGGCAAGAAAATCCCCGTCGTGGTACAGACCAGCAAGACTGCCTACATGTTCATCCTCAACCGCGTAACCGGCAAGCCGGTGTTCGGCGTAAAGGAAACGCCCGTTCCCAAAGGAAACGTGCCGACGGAGGCTTACTCGCCGACGCAGCCGATTCCTGTGAAACCGCCGCCGCTCGGGCGCGTTGATTTTAAGCTCAGCGATATGGTTACGGCGGACGATACGACCGCGCAACATGCGCAAGCCTGCCAGGAGCTATGGCAAAAGGGCGGCGGTTTCTACAACGATGGCCCCTTCACACCTTGGCTTTTCAACCCTCCAGACGCCGAGAAGCCGAAAATTTCACTGATCTTTCCCGGCGCCACTGGTGGAGCAAACTGGGGCGGTACAGCTTCCGACCCAACGAATGGCTACGTGTTCGTCAATATGCAGAATGAGGGCGCGCTCGGTTGGATCTCAAACAACCCGAAGTACAAACCCGGCGCAGACAATGGCGATCTACTGCCGTACGATCGCGGAACGAGCGCAGCGTTTCCCGGACAATACGCCCTGTTCACGGCTATCGCGCGAGACGCGAACGGAAAATCTCTGGGCAGCTGGCCGTGCCAGAAACCACCGTGGGAAACATTGACAGCCGTGAACGCCAACACTGGAGAGATCGCCTGGCAAGTGCCCCTTGGCGTAACGAAGGGCTTGCCGGCCTCGAAGGCGGATACAGGCACGCCCGGCGCGTTCGCCGGTCCCATCGCGACGGCGGGCGGACTCGTCTTCATCGGCGCGACGAGCGATAACATGTTCCGCGCGTTCGATGAGCGAACCGGAAACATGCTTTGGTCAATACATCTTCCGTTCGAAGCGAGCGCCGTGCCGATGACTTATCAAGGCAAAGACGGAAAGCAATACGTGGCGATTATGGACGCGGGCGCGGCGTTTGGACCGCAAGGCCGGACCAGCGGTCCGGGGCCTGAGCTGGTCGTTTTCGCACTGCCGTAGACGCCTAGCAGGTTAGGTCTGGCTGATTCGGTGCGCGCATCAATCGCGCACGGCGCGCACCGGTCCGTCAATTCTCATCGAGTTGGGTGTACGGCGCTTTATTCGCCGCTCAGGTGGTTCTTCGTCTCTAGGCCGGCTTTGGCGAGCATTGCCATGAATTGATCCCGCGTACGCATATCCATCGCTTCGGCAACTAGCTTGCCGCTGCGTCCGTAGAGGTAACTTTTGGGAATTCCGTCCACGTCGAAGCGTTTGTGCACCAGATCACCGGGATCGAGCAAAATCGGATACTCAACTTTGTGTTTGGCCAGGAATGAACGCACGGTTGCTGGCTGCTCATCCGAAATCGCCAGCACTACGAATCCCTGATTTCTGAATTTCTTGTAGAGAGCATCGAGGTCAGGCATTTCCTTCCGGCACGGAGGGCACCATGTCGCCCAAAAATTCACGAGCACCACTTGGCCGCGCAAACTGCGAAGCGTCCATTTCCGCCCGTCGAGGCTGGTGAGCGTGAAATTCGCGTCGTCGCGGCGAACGTCATCGAGCTGCAGTTTTTTCATCGCCTGCCGAAACTGCGGGTTATCCAAAGCCACGTGTACGCGCTCGTAGGTCGCCAGCATCGCTAGCTCGATGTACTCCTGCGCCGGCTGCCCGGCAGCGTCCGGCACGGGATGCTGGCGCAAAGCATCTTCAAGTGTGGTTGCCACAGCTTGCACCGTGTTCTCGCCTTGATCGCCCTCAGTGCAAAGGTTGGCCAGCGAGTACGCCAGCGCCAGCTTATTGGCGGAGGGTGGAAGCGCGCGGATTTGCGCAGCGAGCATTTGTGTGGCCCGCGGACGAACGTCATCCGCAAGGGATCGTAATCCCGCGATATTATTAGCGATCGGGGCTTGTGCTGGAGTCCAATCGGGCTCTTTCGATTGCGCTTGCAGGCCGTGTGCGAAAAGCAAAGCCACCGCGGCTATCAGCGCAATGCCGAAAACTGCTGCTATCAACGCCCCTGGCGTCCCACCGCGTACTCGCCTCATGCGGCTAAGCTAACACATTTCCGCCATTTCCAATTCAGGCAGGGCTCGCAAATGCGTCTACGGTCCGGGCCTGACGCCAGTCGTGGCCTGCGTTCGACCTGGCTTCGGCTGGATTTGCGTTTCGGAGCCCCTCAACATCTGGTTAGATGCTGTTTCCACCATCCGGAGCCGGGATTCTCCACTCGTAATCCAATGTGGTACGTGTGTTCGAGCTTCCGCCAACAATAGGCGACTTTTGCGGTTACGCGGGGGCCATTGGGTGAAGGGCTGAGGGTGAGGACTTCGCCTGGGCGCCAGTAATGCTTGCTCGTGACACGGAGACCGTGCTCCGCTGCATCAGTCGCCACCGCGAGTTCGGTTTCCTCAGGAAGACTCGCCCGCGCTAAATAGACCGGCATGCCAACCGGGACACGGCGCTCAGATCTTCCTCTTAACAAGAACAAACGCATCCCGCTTGCCTCCGCTGCTGTTGTTTGTCCGAAGCTTTGTCCCGCCCTGGCGCGGAAAGCCAAGGCGTCGATGTTTCTGTTGGTACATGGCACGATCCGCCTGCTCCATCAGCTCGCCAAGAGGCGCCGGGTTCCGCGGATCGAACCATCCGGCTCCGATGCTGACCGAGAGCTGATAGCGCGATTCCTCTCTTCCCGCGTATTGGATGCTCTCCTGCAGCCGGTTCAAAATTGCGCGCTCATGCTCGCGCGAGAAATCGGCCGCCAAGACGGCGAACTCATCGCCGCCCAGCCTCGCCAGCACGTCGGAATCCCGAAAGACTTCTTCGAGCGCGTCCGCGGTCCGGACCAGGGCCAGGTCACCCTCGCGGTGTCCGTACGTGTCGTTGATGGCCTTGAGTCCGTCCACGTCGCAGAAGAAAAGTACCGCAGGCTTCTGGTTGCGCCTCGCGACCTTCAGTTGCTGCGTGGCGGCCGCGTAAAATCCGCGGCGGTTGTAGAGGCAAGTAAGATCGTCAGAGAGCGCAAGGTGGCGGAGCTCCCTTTCGAGCAGGATGTGCCTCACGGCGTGCCACACAGCAGGATGCGACGCCACCTGATCGGCATTCTTCGCGGACTTTGCCTCGCGAAGCGCGCCCGAAATCTCCTCAATCTCATGAATGATGTTACCGAATTCTCGATCGCCAGCCACCAGAGCGGACGAGAGCGCTTCCTCCAAGTCTCGATCGGCGGGATTCTTACGCCCTCTAGCCGGGACGCGCGGACCGCTCGAGCGACTGGTACTCTTTCGTCCCGTAAAAAGCTCTTCGAATTCGCGTTCCAACGACCGCACGCTTTGGATCGACATGGAAAACTCCTGGGGCCAACACTTCGGTTCGAACTTCATCACTTCCTGTAGCCGGATGTTCTCAGCGGCACACGCGACCAACAAGGCAGCGTATACCTGAAAGATAGTACTGGTATTGACCCTAGTACGCTCATTTCGCAACAGCGACAGGGCAAATTGGGTCTAAGCACAGGGTTTTCCGCGTGCATAGCAGATCGGAGGCGACCGAAGCCCATCGTCTTTATACCTTAGGGCTTATACCTGTGGAGAAGTACTGAATCCACCCGATTTTCGCGAACGAATATTTCCGGTACGTTTTTCGAGGTGAAATGTCGCATTTGAGCGGGAGCGTGCTCGTGCAGTGGGCGACGCGCTGAAAATGGCCATCCGGGTTTTAATCGCCGACGATCACGCTGGTGCGCGAGCTGGAATCGCGGAAATCATTCGCAGCTGCGGTGAGGATTGGTCCGTCTGTTCCGAGGCAGTTGACGGCATATCCGCCATTAGGCTTGCTATTGAACACAAGCCGGATCTGGTAATTCTCGACGTACGCATGCCGAACCTCGACGGCATGGAAGCAGCTTACGAAATTCGAGCTCGCTTGCCCGGCATTCCCATCCTCTTCTACACGCTTCTGGCGACCCCCGCTCTGGAGTTCGCAGCACGCTCGGCTGGATTCGAGGGCGTCGTTCCAAAACCTGATAGCGCGGGGCTGGTGGCGGCGATGCGAGGTGTGTTGCGTCACCAACAGCCCGGCGGCCAACCCCCTTCATCGGGACCCTTTGCCACCTAAAGACCAAGCGAGCGTCACCTCGGCGCTCCCACCTTATGTCGCTTGATTCCCCCGCTGTTATTTGCCTCGTTTTGAAGCTGGTTTGCGCTTCTTGAGCGTTTTGTAAGACGGTGGCCAGTGAACGCCTAGGCGCTCAGAGTCGTGC
>JASHWB010000093.1 GCA_030044295.1 Candidatus Acidiferrales bacterium | reverse complement strand
CCGCAGCGGCCCGTTCAATCATTCCGGCAGGAATTTCCTCGCAGCCGATCTCCAGCAGCAGCTCGCCTGTCGCTTTCATGCGCCCACCCCGGCTGCCGCTTGCGTCATTTCTCGCTGTGCCAGCCACGCTTGAGCCACCTGCGTCGCCAGCTTGCGCACGCGCCCGATCATGCCCGCCCGTTCAGTCACAGAAATCGCCCCGCGCGCGTCGAGAATGTTGAAAAGATGCGAACACTTGAGGCACAGATCGTACGCTTGCAGTACGGGAAATCGCTGGACGGCACCGCTCCTTAGCTTTCCGTACTCCGAAAGCAGCCGCGCCGCTTCCGCCTCGTTCAAGTCAAACTGCTTCCGCGTGGACGCCGCATCCGCGTAGTCGAAGCTGTACGCCGAAAATTGCTGCTCTTCCGCCAAACGCACCTTCCTATACGTCATCGTTTTCGACCACATCACATCGAATACGTTGTCCACGCCCTGCAAATACGCGGCAATGCGATCCAGCCCGTAGGTGAGTTCGACCGAAACCGGGTCCAGGTCCACGCCACCGCACTGCTGAAAATACGTGAACTGCGTGATCTCCAGGCCGTCGAGCAATACTTGCCACCCGATACCCCAAGCGCCCAGCGTGGGCGATTCCCAGTTATCTTCCTCGAATCGCACGTCATGTTCTTTCAGATTGATGCCTACTGCGGCGAGGCTATTTAGATAAAAGTCCTGAATATTCGTGGGTGAAGGCTTCAGAATCACTTGAAGCTGCGTATGTTTGTACAAGCGGTTCGGATTTTCGCCGTAGCGGCCGTCCGCCGGGCGCCGGCTCGGCTGCGCGTACACCACGCTGTAGGGTTCGCGTCCCAGCACGCGCAAGAACGTCTCCGGGTGCATGGTGCCTGCGCCCACTTCGATGTCGTATGGCTGCTGTAAAACGCAGTCGCGGCCAATCCAATATTGTTCAAGTTTTAGTAGAAGGTCCTGGAAGGTCAGCCCTTTCAGTTTTTGCGGCTTCGATTTTCCTTTGTGCTTTTCGTTTTGCGCTCGCGGCATTACGCGGTCGGCTCCAGAAGTTCTCTCGACGTTAATTTGCGATCGATCTGCTGCTCGATCACATCCAGCATGATCGCCGTCACTTCCCTGGCCGCCCGAGTACTCGCGGCATCAGCAGGCTCGGACAGCCGGTCCAGGCGTTCCGCCAACATTTTGCTTGCGAGCGAACGTGCTACAGGAGAAATCGTTCGCATCCCCGGGCGGCGGCACTTTGTGCACGCCACTGCTGAACCGCTCCGTGCGATAAACACCGGGGCGCCCTCGGGCAGCACCACGCCACAGAATCCACAGCAGTCCAGCGGCGGCAACCAGCCACCAAGCTTCACGGTCCAGAGCGCGAAATACGCGAGCGGCAAATCAGCTTTCCCCGTGCGTTTGACGGTCTGGGCCGTCAGCAGCAACAGCCGGAAGTTGGCATCCGATGCTTCATGGTCCGGCAGTACCGCCAAACTCACCTCACTCAGGATCGACAGGACCACACTTGAGTCATAATCCCGGAACGCGTCCAGAAACGACTCGATCATCTCGCACTGCCGGATGCGGACCAGTTCGCGCGTCGGGTTCTCGAAATACCAGATGCGCACGTACGACAGTCGTTCGAGCGTCGAGCCGAACCTGCTCTTCGGCTTGCGCGCTCCGGCCGCCACGCCGCGCATACGCCCTGCGGCTCGCGAAAGAAAGCTTACGAGCCTATCCGCTTCCCCAAGCGCGTAGCTTTGCAGGACGATCGCTTCCGATTCGTGGAGGGCCATCGGCTTGTTAATACGGTGTCGGCGCGCCGATCCTTCAAGCACAACATCGAGCTACCAGCTGCTGAACTGAAAGCTCTGCTTTAAGCATGCGCGCCGAAACAATTTTTTCTATCATAGCAAACCATGCCGCGCAATTAATAAACCGCGCTCGCCTGAAGGCATTTCAAAATTTTTCGAACTCGTCTACAGTGTTGCACCAATGCAGGCTCGTAAGAAGATTCCCAACTCCCGATTCGTCGTAGGCGTCGGCATCAATGCCATGGACACCGTCATTAGCTTGCCCCGATTCCCCGCCGCGGACTCCAAGCTCGAACTGATTTCCGCCGAAACCATGCCCGGCGGGCAAGTCGCCAGCGCTGTGGTCGCATGTCGCCGCTGGGGACTCCGCGCCCGCTACGTTGGGAAAATCGGCGACGACGCTCCCGGAAAACACCAAGTCGCCGCAATGAAGAGCGAGCGCGTGAACGCGCACTGGATCGTCGCGAAGGGACGTAGCAGCCAATTTTCGTTCATTCTTGTCGACAAGTCCTCAGGCGATCGCACCGTACTCTGGAATCGCGATCCCGCAATCGCACTCCGCCCCAAAGACATCAAGCGCGGTTGGATTCGCGGTGCGTCTGCACTGCTCGTCGATGGCCACGACACGGGAGCTGCCACGCAAGCCGCGCGATGGGCCCGCGAAGACGGCATCCCGGTAATCGGCGACTTCGATAACCGCTATCCAGGAGTTGAAGCGTTACTCGAATGTGTGAACTATCCCATCACTTCGAAAGATTTCCCGGAGCGAATAACGGGCGAGCGCAACTTGTTAAAGTCACTGCCAATGATCCACGCGGAGTTCAAGTGCCGCCTCACCGCCGCGACGCTCGGCTGTAAGGGTGTCATCGCGTGGGATGGCAACCGCTTCCTCCAGTGTGCTGCTTTTCAGGTGAGCGCCGTCGATACCACTGGCGCAGGCGACATCTTCCACGGCGCATTTGTGTATGGTTTGGTTCACAGCTGGCCCACTCAAGAAATACTTGAATTCAGTTGCGCGGCTGCGGGATTGAACTGCGAAGCCCCTGGCGCGCGCGGCGGCATTGCCAGCCTGCGAAAAATCGAAGCTCTCCGCCACAGTGGGTCTCGCTCCGATCTGGCGTATTCAGTCGCTCAGCTTGCCACAGCCGCTCGCGCTGCTCTCGCTGCCCCAGGGGCCGCGTCATGATTCCGCTGAAGGACACGACGCCCCGGCGATCGTTCCCTTTCATCACCGCGATTTTGATCGCCGTCAACTTCGCCGTTTTCTTCCATCAGATCTCGCTCTCGCCTGGTGCCGGTGATGCTTTCGTGCGCGTGTACGGCTTGGTGCCAAAGAGGATTGACCTTGCCCTCGCGGGCGGACATTACTCTCTCGCGCGCGCGTTCGTTCCGCTCTTTACCTGCATGTTTCTTCACGGCGGCTGGCTGCACATCATCGGAAACATGTGGTTCCTGTGGATCTTTGGCGGAAACGTCGAGGACCGAATGGGCTCGGCGCCCTACCTGCTCTTCTACATCCTCTGTGGACTCGGCTCCGGAATCTCGCAGGTCGCGTTTTCGTGGGGATCAGCGATTCCCTCCATCGGTGCCAGCGGCGCGATTTCGGGAGTGCTCGGCGCGTATATCGTTTTCTTTCCAGGCTCGCGCATCCTCTCTCTGGTCCCATTGCTGGTGATCTGGTTTCTCTGGCGTGTCCCGGCGTGGATTTTCATCGGGCTTTGGTTCCTGATACAGTTTCTGAGCGGACTGGGCTCCCTCGCAACGGCTAGCTCCGGAGGCGTCGCTTGGTGGGCCCACGTCGGCGGATTCATTCTCGGTGCGCTGCTTGCAAAACCGTTTGCATCGTCTCCGCGCCGCGCAGCGTCGGCGTGGTGAAATTCGTTAAAGAGAAAGAGCGAGCGCTCGATAATTCTCTACTTGAGGTCTTCGATTCTGCATTGCAATCATCACTTCACCAGCCCTCACCGTCGGCCTGCCGACAGCTCGAGCTGCGCGTGAACATTGCGAGCGACACCCGTGCGCGGATTTCAAACATCAAGTAAATCCTTAGCTGAACTACGCGCGCTGTCATGAATCTCTAATGCGACTGTTCCGATGTACCGCTGGTATTCTCCGGGGCTACTTGGAAACATGCTGGTAAAATTTTGCTCGCTCCATGTGTTGCCGTCATCTACTCCGCACAAAATCTGTGCTAAGGTTATCGGTTCTCTAGTAGGGTCTCGCCCGGAGTAGTCTGGAGCGCGGACCTCCTCGGGGGTGGCATTTTCATGAAGAGTTCGTACAACGGCATCGCCGTGCCGGACGGTCGGCCGATCGATTACACCGGCGGACAGTTTCGCATTCCCGACCGGCCGATCATCCCTTTCATTGAGGGCGATGGCACCGGCCGCGACATCTGGCGCGCCTCGCGCCGCGTATTCGACGCCGCCGTTGAGAAGGTTTACGAAGGCAAGCGCAAAATCGCTTGGTTTGAAATCCTTGCCGGTGAAAAGGCCTTTAATCTCTTTCAGGATTGGCTCCCGCAGGATACGGTTGACGCCATCCGCGATTTCCGCGTCGCGATCAAGGGACCGCTCACCACTCCAGTAGGCGGTGGCATTCGCTCTCTGAACGTCACCCTCCGCCAGTTGCTTGACCTTTACGTATGCATCCGTCCGGTTCGCTATTTCGACGGCGTCCCTACTCCGATGCTGCACCCAGAGCATATGAACGTCGTGATCTTCCGCGAGAACACGGAAGACGTTTATGCCGGCATCGAATGGAAAGCCGGCACGCCTGAAGTGAAGAAGTTCATCGATTTCGTGAACAACGAAATGCTCAAGGGCACCAAGAAGAAGGTCCGCGAGGATTCCGGCGTGGGCATCAAGCCGATTTCTCCTTATGGAACCAAACGCCTGGTCCGGCGTGCCATTCAACACGCCATCGAGAATAATCGCAAGGTCGTGACCCTGGTGCATAAGGGCAACATCATGAAGTTTACCGAGGGGTCGTTCCGCGATTGGGGCTACGAGTAGGCCACCGACGAATTTCGCTCGGAGATCGTTACCGAGCGCGAGAGTTGGATCCTCGGCAACAAAGACGAAACCCCGAACATCACCATCGAGCACAATGCCGCCCTCATCGAGCCTGGTTACGAACACGCCCCAGCGGAGTTCAAGAAAAAGCTTTGCGACGAAGTTAAACAAACACTTGAAGCCATCGATTCCACACATGGGCGCGGCAAGTGGAAAGAAAAAATCCTGGTGAATGACCGTATCGCCGATTCCGTCTTTCAGCAGGTCCTGACGCGCGCCGATGAATATCAGGTCTTCGCCACGCCCAATCTAAACGGAGATTATATTTCCGATGCGTGCGCCGCCCAGGTGGGCGGCCTCGGCATGGCTCCGGGCGCAAATGTCGGGGACGGCTTTGGCGTCTTCGAGGCGACCCACGGCACGGCTCCGAAGTATGCCGATAAGGACGTGATCAATCCGAGCTCTGTCCT
>JASHWB010000092.1 GCA_030044295.1 Candidatus Acidiferrales bacterium | reverse complement strand
CGCGCCGGACGAAAAGAAAATTCGCTAGGGGGTCCTTGGGAGCTGGACCCCGGAGATCGAGCGTGTAGCTATAGTGGCTACCCAGATACGCCGAGATCGTGGACACCCGGTCGTATTCGTTCTGTGCGTGAGACGTGACTCTGGCGGCGAGTTTGGAAATGCGCGGATCGAGTTGCGATGGGAGTTGCAGATACAGATCGCGGAATTGCTGCGAGTAGTTCTCGGGCGTCACGCGGCGCAAATCCGCCGGAGAAGCGATGGGCAGCATGGCGAGAGCGTCGTAACGCGTCGTGGCGGAGTTGCGCCCGGTATTGAATATTGACCCTGCCGGATCGCGAAACACGAAACCAGCACCGAAAATTGCGCCTGGGCGGGAGACGGAATTGCCAAAACGGCCACGAAGTTGGGACAGACGGGGCGCGATGAAGACGGCGTCGGTCGCTGCTGGCTCCATCAGAACGGTGTAACGGAGCGGACGGAAATGCCCTCTCTGGAGTGCGGCGGGAGAGAAGCGGTAATCGCCATAAGAGCTGGATTGCACGAGTTGCTTGCGCCATGCGGGATTAAACCAATGCGTGCCGTCGAAGGTGGTCAGGACGATGCCGCGCCAGTGGACGTCTTGCGCGCCGGCCGGGTCGCCATCGACGTGAACCCGCATGACAACGGACGAATCCTGCTGGATCTGTCCGATTTGGCCGAGTGTAACGTCATCGCTGAAGCCGGTCATCAGGGTAGGGCGCAGATTGAACGCGCTGAGGTAGCCGGTGGTGACGCGAGGGATCAAGAAAAACAAGACTCCGCCGAGAGCCAAAGCGCTGACAGCTACGAAAAGTGAGGTGAGGAGAAGCGCGCGGTTCAGATGGCGCGCCAGCGGCGAGCCGGAGTCCATCGAGGGTGAGACGGCCCCAGCGGCACTTCGGCGCATTTCGAGGGCTACGAAAGTCGAAACGGCCAGCATCAGGAAAATCGCGAGGGCAGCCAAAAACTCGGTTCCGACGGTGAGGATGGCCGAGGCGAGCATAGCTCCGATGGCCAGGAGGCAGAGGAAGGCGCTATCGCGATTGGTCCGCGCGGAACAAAGGCGCACAAGGGTGGCGAAGAGTAGCAAATGGACCGTTGCCAGTAACGCCGCGTACATCAGGGGATTGGGCGCGTCGGAGGCCATGTCGCGCGAGAGGAACCACAGGTCGAACGGGAAAAAGAGGAAATACGCGAGGACCAGTCCGGTGGCGGCGCGGGAGGTGAGTTCGGGACCGCGTCCACGCCAAAGTCGAATGGCTTTGTAGCCCAGCACAATGAGCGGAACAAAAGTGGAAATGGCATCCAGCTTTCGCGTGGAGACGATGGCGAGCACCCCCGTCGCAACCAGAAGAAAGAGAGAAATTTCGAAATAGCGCTGGACTGCGGGGAGAGGCGGAGCGGGCGATTGCGAGGCGATCTGCGCGGCGGAAGCCATGTATTTGGATGCTAACACTGGTGGCGTACGCAGCGCCGCTGGAGGGTCGGAGCGAGTGCGAAACGGCTAATGCGGTGTTTGCGACGCTACGGCAGCCGCGGCGATTTTGCGCGTGGCGCTAGAGATAGGGACGCGGTGCAGGGAGTCGAGCGGAAGCGAGCGGGAGCGGGGCGGCTTGGGCAACCGCGGGATTCGGACGAGGAACGGCAGCAGGGTGACATTGCGAAACGTGACGCCGTGTCGAGCGGCGGGAAGCGCTTCGAGCGAGAGCGGAGCGCCGTCGAGACAAAGTGTGGCACGAAGGTGATTTTCGAGTTCGGCGCGGGGCTGACGTGAGACCTCGATTGCCGGAAACTGCCACATGCGCGAGAAGAGCACGCCATCGTGAGCACCAGGGTCGCGTACGAGAAGAGTGCGGCCGCGCGTATCGCGAAGAACCGCTGCGGCGATGCGGGTGTGAACAGAAGCAGGCTTGCGGCGCGGCGCGGGAATTTTTCCTGCGAGGTTGCGCGCGCGGGCATGGCAATGCCGCGCAACGGGGCATTCGGCGCAGCCCGGATTCTGCGGCGTGCAGATTGTTTCCCCGAGCTCCATCAGTGTTTGATTCCAATCGCCGGGAGCGGAGTGTGCGAGGAGATGGTTGGCAATATCGCTGAGTTGACGCCAGAGCCGCGGCGCGCGCAAGTCGCCTCGAATCGCGAAGACGCGCGCCAGCACGCGGGCAACGTTACCGTCGAGGACGGCGAGAGGGATATCGTAGGCGATGCTGAGCACGGCGGCGGCGGTGTAGCGTCCGACGCCGGGAAGAGCGAGTGCTGCTTCGAGCGTGCGCGGGAATTTGCCGCCGCTGCGGTCGATGATTTCGCGGGCGGCGGCGTGAAGATTGCGCGCGCGGCTGTAATAACCGAGGCCGGACCAGAGGCGCAGAACTTCGGGCTGCGATCCGCGCGCGAGCGAGGCAACGTCCGGAAATTTTTCGAGGAAGCGCTCGTAGTAGGGCAGGACGGCAGCGATCCGAGTCTGCTGGAGCATGATTTCCGCGATCCAGACTCGGTACGCGTCTTTGCTCGCGCGCCAAGGAAGAGCGCGTCGATGATGGCGATACCAGGTGAGAAGGCTGCACTGGACTTTCGCGAGTTCACGAGGCGGAAACGGCGCTTTCATGCGCGGTATTCTCGCATGACGGCGAACGAAAGAGCAGCTTTCTCGGGCAGAATTTGCCGTCGGAATGACAAGTACGCCGCCGGAGCGTACGGGCGCCGCGAAACAGCGGCAGCAAGCTGCCGCACTCCACATGATCCAAGCAGCGGGCTACAGCTGGTGGTCGAGGAAGAGGAAGTAGGAGGAGGACCAGAGAGAAGTTGGGATGGTGCGCTGCGGGCGCGCAGTGAGAATGATCTTGAAGATTTCGGTTTCGGTGGCTAGGGAATCGATGAATGCACCACCGCGTGAGGATGATTCCGGCTCGATGATGGCGAGAGCCCGCAGTGCGCTGTAGATGATTTCACCGGCGGGGGCGAGTGGCGTCGAAAACGTGTGCGTACGGAATTGCAGCACGGAGCCAAGTTCGTAGAAGTGCCAGGCGATGCAGGCAGCGAGCGAGACGGCGCGTTCAAATCGCTCGGTGAAATCGGCGCCGGAACGCGATGGGCCGATGAACGGGTCGAGAACCAGCATGAGGCGGCGTTCGTCTTCGCGGGCAAACTCGCGGACCATCAAATGACCGGACTTTGCGGAAACCTTCCAATCGACGAACCGCGCGCTGTCGGTGGGCTGGTAGGCGCGGAGGGAATGCAATTCGTGCCCACGCCCGCGGAAGTAGCTGGCGATCTCTCCGCTGAGCAGCGGAAGGATTTCGTAGAACTGATCGGTCGGCTCGACGGGTGGATAGACCGTGATGGAAATGTCCGACGTGACGCGGCGCGTTTTTTCGAAGAAGCCGAAAGGGAAGCGGGTGCGAATTCCGAAAGTGTCCTGGCGATAGACGCCGCGGCGCGCGAAGCGCAGTTCGACTTTTTGAGTGGTAGAGCTGTTTCGCGCGAGATAAGGGAAAAAGACGGCACGGGTGAGGATGCCGTTTTCCTCGGCCGGCTCTTCCTGATTCCCCTGATCTTTTGCCGCACGCTCGCCGATCACGCGCAATGAAAAAGATGGCCAGAAGGGCTTTTCGTTGTGCAGATCGAGTTCGGCGAGAACGGGCTGTCCGGCGAAAATGTGTTCTGGCAGGTCGAATTTCAGGCTGATGCCGGTGAGTACTACGCGCGAGAGCACACCGGAAATCAGGATTCCGGCGAGCGAACAGGCGAGAACGAGAAACAACAGGTTGTTGCCCGTATTTACGGCAGCGAGAACGAGAATGAATACGGCTGCTAGATAAATAATGCCGTCGCGGGTGAGCCGGTAGTCGATCTGATAGGCAATCCAGCGCAAGCTGGTACGCTTGGCCATCGATGGGACGATGGTGATCGCGACCCATGCGGCGAGGGCAAGAGCAATAACGGTAGTGACAGCGGCGAGGGCAACGCGGCCTTGTTGCGACGCGGCTGCGGAAACAAGCGCGGCCGCCATCGCCACGGAGAGCACGATCAGCGCGATCAGGAAATTGCGCCAAGTGGAGCGTTCGCGCGGGCGCAGTAAGCGCATGAATGCGGACCCGGACTTCGGCGGAATAGCGACGGAATTCATCGCACCCCTCGACTCGCGATGCTCGCTCGGTCTGACGATGCTCGGCGCATCGTCAGACGGGGACGCGAGTGGAGTCGATGATTTCGCGCAGGATGGCTTCGGCCTGCTCGGAGCGCTTTTGCGTGGAGACGTAACGCGAACTGATAACGACGCGATGCGCGAAGACGTGAATTACGAGGCGCTTGAAATCGTCCGGCAAGCAATAGTCGCGGCCCTCGAGGAAGGCGCGGGCTTGTGCGGCGCGATGCAGCATGACGGCGCCTCGGGGGCTGACACCGAGGCTCAGATGTTCGCTCTGGCGCGTTCGCTCGACGATTTCGAGCGCGTAGTCGAGCAGGCTATCTTCGCATTTCACTTGCGCGACGCTTTCCTGCGCGGCCACCACGTCCGCAGCATCCATCGTGGGAACGATTTGGTCGACAGCAGCGGTGCTGGAATTATTGCGGATGATTTCTTTTTCGCTGGACCGCGCGGGATAGCCCATGCGAATGCGCATCAGGAAACGATCCAGCTGCGATTCGGGCAGAGGGTAGGTGCCGTGGTGTTCGATCGGGTTCTGAGTTGCTAACACCATGAACGGTTTCGGAAGCGGGTGCGTGTGGTTATCGACGGTGACCTGCGATTCGCTCATTGCTTCAAGCAGAGCTGATTGGGTCTTCGGGGTGGTGCGATTAATTTCATCGGCGACGATCACATTGGCGAACACCGGGCCGGTCTTAAACTCGAAATCCTGTGTGGCGGGGTTGTAAACACTGACGCCGATTACGTCGCTGGGAAGCAAGTCCGATGTGAACTGGATGCGCTGGAAGGAGCAGTGGAATGAGCGCGCAAGAGCCTGGGCGAGAGTAGTCTTACCCACGCCCGGGACGTCTTCGACCAGCAGATGGCCGCGAGCGAGCAGCGCGACGAGCGCAAGCTGGATAACGTCGTCTTTGCCTTTCACGACGCGCGCGATGGAGCGTTGGAGTTCGGCAAAGGGGCCGCTGGTAGACCGAGCAATCGTGTTGGCGACGGTTTGCAATTCCTTGGACCTTCTGCAAAAATGATTCGCCTGGCGTTTAGCGCGCCGGCTCTGCTGCCACCGCAACAATCTCGAATCGGGCGATTAGCTCAGTGGTTAGAGCGCTCCCCTCACACGGGAGAGGTCCAAGGTTCAAGTCCTTGATCGCCCACCAAGCCTGCCCGACGCGTTTTCCGATAATGCCTAGGCGTAAACAGCCCGCCTCGGGGATTCCGCAGCTTCCAGCCCCGCGATCGCAACAGCCAGTAGGGCTCGCAAGCTTACCTTTTGATTCTGCCATGAGTGAGAAAGCTGCCTAGCGGCTGATTTGGCCGCGTGTTTCCAAAAAGTGGGCCAAACCGGAATGTACCCGCGTGCGTCATATAACTTGACGCGGCATAGCGGCCGCGAGCTTCGGCGGCTTATTCATAGCGGGTAGGTAAAGCCGACTTGTGCCGCCGGGCCCATGGCCGGTGAT
>JASHWB010000091.1 GCA_030044295.1 Candidatus Acidiferrales bacterium | reverse complement strand
CTTAAACCTGTGCTGGCCGCAAGGTCAAAACTATCCAATCCGCACGGTCCGTTTGAATTTCTTGATCGTGACACAAGCAGTCAAAATTCAAACGGACCCAACACTCCAATACGTGCCCTCTTGACTGATTGACACCGTTGATCGCAGATTGTGCCCTGCAAGAGAGGAGCGCACATGTCCACTCGCGTTGGATTCATTGGAATTGGCAACATGGGCTGGCCGATGGCGGCGAACATTGCCAAAGCCGGCCACGACCTCGCGGTCTACGATCTCGCCGTCTTTGACCTTAATCAAGACCGCGTCGCGCGCTTCGCCGCCGAACATAAATCCCGCGCCGCCGCGAGCGTCGGCGAACTCGCGCAAAACGACTTCGTCATCACCATGTTGCCCACCAGCCAGCACGTTCGTGAAGCGCTTCTCTCCGACGAATCCGGCGCTTTCGCCAAATCCCTCCGCCCCGGCGCGATCGTCATCGACATGAGCTCTTCCGATCCCGTAGCCACGCGTCAGCTCGGCCCCGAACTTGCCCGCCGCGGCGCGATTCTTCTCGACGCGCCCGTTTCCGGCGCCGTCCCGCGCGCCATCACCGGCAAGCTCGCCATCATGATCGGCGGCGACGACAAGTCCGCCATCGCGCGCGCCAAGCCGCTGCTCGCCTCCATGGGCGACCGCCTCTTCGAAACTGGCCCGCTCGGCTCCGGCCACGCCATGAAGGCGCTCAATAATTACATCGCCGCCGCTGGATACACCGCCGTCGTCGAAGCGCTGATGATCGGAGAAAAATTCGGCCTGGATCAGTCCGTGATGGTCGATGTTCTCAACGCGTCCACCGGCCGCAACTTCACCACCGAAAATATGATCAAGCAGCAGATCCTGAGCGGCCAGTTCGCCACCGGTTTCGCGCTTGGCCTGATGGCCAAGGACGTGAAGATCGCCGCCGACCTCGGCGAAGCCGTCCGTCTGGATGCGCCCATGTCGCGCCTGATCCGCGAACGCTGGGCCGCCGCTCGCGAACGCCTCGGCGCCGCCCGCGACACGTCCGAAGCGATGCTCGCCTGGCGCGATTCTCTGCCGGACTGATGTGCTTTCTGGCGACCGCGAAGAACGCCCTGTTGACATCCCACAGCTCGCGTGCCATATTCCTTTGCGCATTCCACAGGAGCCCGCCCGGAGCCAAGTCGAACGGCGTGGTTGGGTGAAAAAGGCATGGCTGAATCGAAGTCCGCGGCGTCCAAGTCCGAAATTCTTCAAGGCACGCTGGACCTCATGGTCCTCAAAACGCTCGACGCGATGGGCCCGCTCCACGGCTATGGCATCGCCCGCCGCATCGAGCAAATCAGCGACGACGTCCTGCAACTCAATCAGGGCACTATTTACGCTTCGCTCGCGCGCCTCGTGCAGCGTGGCTGGATTTCCGCCTCCTGGGGCACCTCGGAAAATAATCGCCGCGCGCGCTTTTATTCCATCACGCACGCGGGGCGCAAACAGCTTGCCGCCGAAACTCAAAGTTGGGAGCGCATTTCCGGGGTGATCGCGCGCGTCCTCCGCCTCGCCCGAGGCTGACCCAATGGCGGCGTGCAGCGTAGCTCGCCTTGTCATCCCGAGCGAGTCCCGAAGCGCGCAGCGCAGCGGGACGACGAGGGATCTGCTGTTGCGCTTTCGGGTGCCGTTTGCCCTGAGGAACGTCACACAGGCAGTCTAGATTTAAGAGTGGCGCTTGATCACCATGAGAACTGAAGCGTTGATTTCGCGTCTCCGCGCCTTCGTCTCCCGATCCGATGACTGCCCTCCGCCATGAATAAGAGTCGCGGATCGCCGCGCGGCCATCGCTCCATCGAAGCCGTCGTGTCCGGCCTTCAGAATCAAGCATCTAGCTTCTAGAACAATTCCCAAAATGGGAAAGTCGGTACTATCTCCAGATTGAACCTCGACGCTACCTTGCATCCGTGCTACCGTTGCTCGTTTTTAGTCTGCCTGCCGCGCGAGCAGGGTGCTCGCGTAAGGCGCTGAGCGTGGGCGGCGCAGCTCGGCATCAGCCAAGGCCGACGAGAGGAGGAACTGGACGCGATGAATGTGGAAATCAACGCAGAGTCGGCCTCCTATACGTGCGAATGGTTATTCGCTTTTCATTCGCTTCCAGCTGCCTCTCAAGGGTGGGACAGCCAGTCGACCTTGTACACACGTAACTCACTGAAACTGCAACCACATGAAAATCAAAGGGCGGAACGTCCGGGTGCATCTTCGTACGCGGAATTTTCCACTCTAGCCTCTAACCTCCAGACTCTAGCTTCTAGGGTTACCACTCACCAGTTACCACACCCTACCCGAGACACTGATCGAGTAGAATCACGCGTAACTCACAGAAAACAAAGGCCAGCGTGTGGCGTTACCCGAGACAGGTTCCGTGTCGCAAAGGCTGATACATTCAACTACCATGAGTGGCTCGCGCAAAGACAATCGCTCGCCTAAGCCACGCCGCTGCCCGTGGCCCGGCGAAGACCCGCTCTACGTCGCATATCACGACGAAGAATGGGGCGTACCTTCGCACGACGACCGCCATCTTTTCGAGATGTTAATTCTCGAAGGAGCGCAGGCAGGATTGAGCTGGATAACGATCTTGCGTAAACGTGGAAATTACCGCCGCGCCTTTTCTGGCTGGGACGTCGAGAAAATCGCGCGGTTCACCCGGAAAGACGTTGCGCGCCTCATGGCGGACGCCGGCATTGTCCGCAACCGCCTGAAAATCCACGCTACCATCGAGAACGCCAAGGCGTTCCTCAGCGTGCGCAGTGAATTTGGGAGCTTCGACGCTTATATCTGGCGGTTTGTGGGCGGCGCGCCCATCCGTAAACTCCGCCGGACCATGCGCGACGTTCCCAACCGGACACCCGAATCCGACGCCATGAGCCGCGAACTCAAGAAGCGCGGATTCAATTTCGTCGGCGCGACGATCTGCTATTCGTTCATGCAGGCCGTGGGCATGGTCAACGATCATCTCGCATTCTGCTTCCGCGCCCGAGAGTGACTCTGATTGCCTAAGCGGAAGAATCAAACGAAACGCGATGCGCTTCGGGACCTGCAGCCGTAACGATCGCGCCGAAGACGAACACAAGCGCCGCAAACATCCCCATGGATTGCGCGAAAGTAAAGTGGCGCGTCATCACGCCCTCAATCACCGGCGCCGCGGACGCGATCAGAACGCCAATCTGATATGCGAATCCGGGAAAGAATCCGCGCAGCGCGCCGGGCGAAAGCTCGTTGATGTGCGCCGGTATCACGCCCCACGATCCCTGCACCATGAACTGCATCAGGAACGCGCCAGCCGCAACCAAGGCAATCTCGCCGGCGGCACCGCGTGCGTGCATGAGCCTCGGTGCGAAAACCCATAGCGGTATGAAGACGATGCCGAGCAGCATCGCTGCGATCATCGCCCGCCTCCGACCACTGCGATCGGAATAGAGGCCGACGAGGATGCCTCCGACGATCGCGCCGACCATCGAAATAGCCGTGATCATAGCTGTGGTGCCGGTGCCGAACTTGAATCCGCGCTGCAAAAACGATGGATACAGGTCCTGCGTGCCGTGCGAAATGAAATTCATGGCGGCCATCAAAACAATGAGATACACAAACCGCTTCCAATTCGCTGCCATGGACCGGAAGTATGCGCGCCAATCGCTCTTCGCTACCGCCGATGCGCGCCACGCTTCGCTTTCCTTCACGCGCGCGCGAATGAAAAGCGTCAGCAGAGCCGGCAATCCACCGATGAAGAACATGGCGCGCCAGCCCCAGTGCGGAAAAATCGTCCAGAACGCCAGGGCCGCCAGGAGATTGCCGAGCGCGTAGCCTTCTTGCAAAACTCCGGACAGCATGCCGCGCCACTTCGCCGGTACGGACTCCATCGCCAATGACGCCCCCACCCCCCATTCACCTCCCATGCCGATTCCATACAGCAGCCGCAAGATCACGAACACGGTGTAGTTCGGCGCGAATCCCGACAGCACTTCGATGATCGAGTAGAAGATCACGTCGATCATCAGCGGCAACCGCCGGCCGTAGCGGTCGGCCATCAAGCCGAAAATAAACGCGCCCACCGGGCGCATGATTAGGCTTGCGGTAAGCGTGAACGACATTTCCACGATCGACCGGTGAAATTCGGCGCCGACCTGCGTCAATACGAATGTGAGGATGAAATAATCGAAAGCGTCGAGCGTCCAGCCGAGGAAGCCCGCCAGCAGCGCATTACGCGCGTTAGCGCGCTCGTCGATTGCCCGGGACGCTAGACTCATTTTTCTTGCGCGGTCTTTGCGGCCAACCGCGGATTCAAAACGGCGTCAGTAACGCGCGCGACTTGGACCATTTCTGTGACGTCGTGGACCCGCACGATGTGCGCGCCGCCCGAAATCGCGGCGCAGACTGTGGCGGCGGTACCCCACACGCGTTCGCTCGAAGGAACACCCCCAAGCACGCGACCGATGAATTTCTTCCTCGATGCGCCGATGAGCAGCGGGCATCCCAGCCGCGCGAGGTCCGGCAGATGAGCGAGCAATTCGAAATCTTGTTCAGTGCTCTTGCCGAAACCCAAGCCCGGATCAAGCACGATCTGCGATTTAGGCACTCCGGCGCGGCGCGCCGTTGCCAAGGAGCGGTGGAGGCCGGAAGTCACGTCGCGCAGCACGTTGCGCGCGAAGGGCTGCTGCTGCATCGTGCGCGGTTCGCCGCGCATGTGCATCAAGATCAGCGGCAGCTTGCGGCGGCGCGCGATCTCCGCCATGCCAGAGCCGGCGCGTAAACCCGAAACATCGTTCAGAATCTCGGCGCCGGCGGCTGCGGCAGCTTCCGCCACCTCGGGCTTCATGGTGTCAATCGAAATGGGAATTTTCAGACGGCCGCGAAGAGATTCGATCACAGGAATTACGCGGCGAAGCTCTTCCTCTGCCGCAATCGGCTCCGATCCTGGGCGCGTGGATTCGCCGCCAATGTCGATAAGGTCCGCTCCAGCACGTTCGATTGCTAGCGCGCGAGCAATCGCCGCGTCCATGTTGAGAAATTTGCCCCCATCGGAAAAGCTGTCCGGCGTGACGTTCAGAATGCCCATCACCAACGTGCGCTCGCCCAACACGAGCGTGCGAGCTGGATGGTCCGCTACAGCGGGCAGGCGCAGTTTGAATTTTGCGCGGCGCAACATGGATCGAATATTGAATCACGGATCGAGCGAAACGCTAAAGACGATTAGTTGCGGGCAGGGGCTTCGGCCAGGACAGCGACGGCAGATCGCTCGGCTTGCTCTGCTTAGTAAGGGAGGATAGCGATGTCGTACCTGCCCGCTCTCCGGTAAATCCAGCAGCGCTGGAGACGCGCGAATTCCCTGAGTACGAGTCACTAGCGCGCCGGAGCTGTCGCATAATACGCGGCTCGGTTTGAGACGCTCACGCCTGCGTGGTCCACCACCTCCACCCGCAGCGAATGCCATCCCAGCGCGGCGGATGAGCCGCCGGGACGCTGCGTATAGAATCCGAGCGTGTATTCCGCGCGAATCTTCTCCGCGATTTGCCGGAAAGTCCCCGCCACGGTGCTCGATTCGTTCAGAAAATAGAGCTGGCCTCCCGCGCGGCGCACCAATTCGGCCAGATAATCGGTATATGCAGGGATGCCGAGTCTGAGCGCGTCCGGAGAAATCAGAGTTGTATCGGCGTGCGCCGCCAGCCATGCGGACGTCATGATGTGCGGCCGGTTTTCGGTGGAAACCGCGAAGACCTGAATGTCTTGCGAAGCAAGTGCGCGCACCACATCGTCAAACGTGAGCCGGTTCTGCGGCTGGCCAGGGTGCACGGATTCACTCCACGGATCGAGCGTTAGGCCCAAACCGCTGTCCTGGCCATCCGTTAGCAGGATGATCGCTTTGCGTCCGGTGCGGCCGGGAAATAAGCGCTCGGCAGCCAAATACACTCCTTCGTAGATATTTGACCCACCGGTGTCGCCAAAAAGCGCGCGAATGTCGATTGTCTCCACCGCGCGGCGAATCACGTCGCGCACATCCGAAAAGGGCGCCAGCAGATACGTGTGTGCGGAAAAATCAACCACCGCCGCCCGATCGAGCGGCGCAAGCGAATCGATCAGCGCACCGGCCGCTTGCTTCATCTCATCGGAATCGGGCAGCACGCTCGGGCTCGCGTCAATCACCAGCGCGACGCTTGCGGGTTGCATGGACGCGTCAAAGTAGGCGATCGGCTGAGGGGCGCCATCGTCGAAGATGCGGAAATCCTCGCGGCCCAGCCCGGGCACCGCTTCCCCATCCGCAGCGGATACGATGCACGTGACCGGGACCATCTGCGTGAGCGAGCGCAACGCGGCATGACCGTTCCCGAGATTCGTCGTGTTCGTGGTGGCCTGATCGGCAGGCGTGAAGAGGTGCAACTCGCCCGTCGCCGGGTCGCGCTGCCAGGCGATGCCTTTGTCTAGCTGCTGAGGGAATTTTTCAGCCGTGACGTGATGTTTGGAACGCTGCTTTGGCGCGGCAATCCCAATAGTAGCGGCGGATAGAACCGCAAGGCTTGCGAGCACAACGGGCGGAGCTCGCATAGGCAGGATTCAGTCGAGATCGAAGTGGCGGAAGGGTTTTTCCACGGGCTGGTCTTTCGCTTTTTTCAGGCCCTCGGCAAACTTGCGGGCCAGTACGTCTTCCTTGGATTTTTCAGCTTCCACCGAAGCGCGGAATTTCGCTTCGACAGCTTCAGCCTGTTCGCGCAGCAATTTCGCCGTATCGTCCAGATCGACTGAAGGCGGCGGTTTCGGCGGCGCCACGTGCGAAAGCACGGCGCCAAGCCCGCGGTCCAGCGTCAGCTTCGCCCGGCAGCACGGGCACTCCACGTCAAAGGTGTCTTCTTGGCGCTTCCCCATGGCCCCATTCTACGCCAAATCAAATCGCTGGTAATCAGGACAATCGGCTCGTTACCTGTGTCGCCCCATCTGCACGCGAAAAGCTACTGCTTATCGTAAACCAGCACCGATTGAGCGTGGGAACCCTCGCTCTTATCCGCAAGT
>JASHWB010000090.1 GCA_030044295.1 Candidatus Acidiferrales bacterium | reverse complement strand
GATCGTACCCTTGGAGGCACGCCTGTTTTCATACCATCTGAGGCGATCGCGGTGATGATCGCCGAAGAATCTCTCCGTGTATGGGCTCCGCATCCTGTGTCCGTGCTTCCCGTGGAGCCCGGTAGCTTGCGTGCCCTGAGTGAACTGTCTTTCTGTGGAGTGCGGGAGCTTGCCTGCCTTGAGCGAAAATCGAAGGGCTCCCGCCGTGCCGCGTCGCGGCTTGCTGCGACGGAAAAAATCGGTCGGTGCGGAGCCTGCTGTGCCCTTTCGCCTGGCACCCGCTCCACGCGTGCGGCCTTCGCTTCAGAACTGGCACGACTACGGGTGAAAAGGTGTTGCGCTTTCCAGCGCGGCGTCGCACAGCAATCAAAGCGCGGACCGCCTAACCGTTCTAGCCCAGTAGTTTCGGATAGTGCTTTCTAATCCAGCCCTCGGCGTCCGCGCGCACTTGTAGCGCCAACGCGAAACCGCGCGACACCTCGGCTTCCGAGACCGAGCCGCTTACTTCGTACGAACTCAGATTGCGCTTTTTTCGGAAGGCATCAAGGCGAGGTATCAGCTTTCGTTGCGGATCAATGGTGAATTCGAGCGCCGCAATCGTATGGTAATGCTCACCGCCGCCCCGCGCCGCTCGATATCCGGCAGCCGCCAAAACCGCGGTGGCCGAAGCGATGATTGCATTGTGCAGTAGGTACAAGCGGGAATCGGCGGAAAGAGCTTTCGCCTTGTTATAGTCAGCGATTTTTGTATCCGCGACGCCGAGGAGATTTTTGACTTCCTCCGGGGCCGGCTGATGGACGTTGAGCCAGCCGTTTTGGCGATAACTCTCTAAGCTCATTTTCGCCGCCAATAATAAACAGTTTCGGCGCGTTTGCTACCGTATTCAGAAAATGATTGCCGGCGGCCAATTTCGCGCGCCATTCCTGCACGGGATAAACCGAGGGATTAATCTCGCGGCGCAGTTGTTGCTGTGCCTTACCAAGCCGCGAGACGATTTCGTCAAAACCCGCCTCGCCCACAATCATTAAATCGACGTCGCTCCCAGGACGGTCCGTCTGAGCGGCGATCGAGCCGTAAATGAAAGCCACTTGAATTTCGTCACGCAACGGAGCGAGCGCTTCCACCAGCGCGTCGCGGGCGCCGGAGGTTTTCAGAAGCAGTTTCCGGAGCTCAGCGAATATCGGGCTCTTCCGATTGGCCTGATAGAAGATTTGCCTGCCGGCGCTTTTGCGAGCGATCAATCCCGCTCTGGCGAGCTGTTTCACTTCCCGCTGAGTCGCTCCGTTTCCACAGGCCGTTGCGCGAACCAGTTGCCGCAAATAAAACGATTCGTCGGGGTGTCCGTAGAGCAACGAGAGAATGGCCGTGCGGGTTCGCCCAAAGAGAACCTGCGAAATCACATCCGGATATCGCGATGCACCCATATTGGGTACAATTGTACCCATAATAGGTACGTTGGTCAACGGAGTGGGCCGGGTGGCAGGCCGTTTTGCTCCGGGCGTCCCGTTTCGTCGATGCGGATGATCCAGCACAACGCGTTAACTCGATTTGCCGTGTAAACCAGATGGGTGCCGCACGCCTTGAAGTGCAGGCGTGCGCTTCTGAAGTTTCATCCGCTCGCTCTGGTTCTACCCGCGAGGCGAATTCCTACAGCAATAGAGATTTGCTGTCGGAAAAACGATGCCAGCCGGTGTCTCCCTTGTGCACGATTGGCGGTGAAGGAGCGTCGTTCTCCGCGCCTCCGCCAAAGTGATGCCACTTGCCATCGGGGATGGCGGGCCGAGCCTGTGAAGAGCTCGCTGGTGGATCTGGCGGATCGACAGGATCGTTTGGATAGGAACTGTAGCTCGGGGCGCATCCGTAGGGGCTGTACGGATCGTACGAACCGCAGCCATAGTAGGAATATGGAGCGTAGGGATAGTAGTAGCCGTAGGGATAACCGTAGTTCCAGCCATAGCCCCACGGGCCCCACGGATAGCCATAGCCGAATCCAAGTCCAAAGCCGTAACCGAACCCATATCCGAAGCCGCGTCCGTAGAATCGCGGGCCAAAACCATAGCCGCCGCGAAAACCTCCCGATCCGCCCCGGAAACCTCCGAATCCACCGCGGAAGGCACCGGACCCGCCACGGAATCCACCGCCGCCAAATCCTCTGGCGCCTCCCATACCAAATCCGCCGCGCCCGCCGCCGAACCCTCGGCCTCCGCCGAAGCCGCGACCTCCGCCACGTTGAGCGAAGGCGCTCCCGGCCAACGTCATCGACAAAAACACAAGGGCTACCATGACGTGTAGTTTGCGCATATGCACCTCCTGCCGGGCCTGAAGTGGAGCATAGCACAAGGCGCAGGGCAACAGTCGAAACCACGATGGCACGCAGTTTTGGCTGGCGGCAAAAACAACGGCGACGACAATCAGACTTTCGGGCGGAACAGCGTCACCGGGCCGCCAGGCTGCTCAGCCAGGCTTCAAGCACCTTGGATTGTTCCGGAGGCGTGTCCATGAAGACGAGGACAACGCCCGTGTCGGAATCGGGGCGGCTGGGAGTGGCCCAGGCCCACGTTTCGAATACCGAATCGTCCTTGCGGATCCGCGTGCGCACAACCCCGCGTTGATTAAACGGCTCTTGCGTAAGCGCAAAGCATCCCTTCTGGCTGATCACTGTTACACGGCCCGCGATCTTCGTTTGCTCCAGCGGGTCCACGATCTCAAAATGCGCGTCGAAATCGAACCGTGGCGCCGCGCGCCTTTCTGGAAATCGCTCCCCCGCGTTCAAACGCGCTGTCGCAACTTGTGCCATGATTCCCCCATTCGTAGGACAGACTCTCCCATTCGTAATCGGCCAATCCTCTCCGAAACTGCAGGCGCGGCGGGTAACCCCCTCAATTCGCATCTTTTCGCTCCCACTCTGACGCCGTAAACAGCCATTCATCAGCATCTTAGCTGCTACGCAAATCTGCGGGCACTTGACGCGCGTGCTAGCGTGGTAGTGAGGCAGTTGTAAACTGCTTCCGACCTCAGGAAGGAAAAGGCGGCGCGATGAATCGGGTTCGAGGGCTGAGCACGATGCACGAGCAATCGATAGCGAAATGCCTTCGCCTTCGTTTCGCTTTTTCGCCGCAAAAATCGTCGCTCAAGGGCGGAACAGCCAATCAACCTTCGACACTCGTAAATTATAGAAAACAAAGAACGGCGTACATGCAAGGGCGGAACGTCCCGGTGCAACTGTTTTTCACCGTTTCGTCCCCT
>JASHWB010000089.1 GCA_030044295.1 Candidatus Acidiferrales bacterium | reverse complement strand
GAACCTCCGCGACCTGCGCTTCGAGCACCGCGCAGGAAAGTTCTCCGATCGAGACTACGAGGAAATTAAGCAGTCGCTCGAAATCGAGGCCGCGCGCGTCCTTGCCGACATGGATACACTTACGGGAGGCACTCCTACACCGGCCACGCGCCAGGCAGCTTCTGAAAAGGGACGCCGTCCATGATGCAACGCAGTTGGATGAAATTGTTCGTCGCGCTCGTATTGGGCTGCGCTCTCGCGTCGGCGGCCTTCGCCGGCACGGTTTCCGGTACAGTGCACAATGGCACCAGCAACAAGCCGAGCTCCGGTGTGACGATGGAACTCATTCAGCTGGCGGGCGGCATGAAGCCAGTCGCGACCACGAAAGCGGATGCGCAGGGCCACTACCAGTTCGACAATCCTCTGCTCGGCCAGGGACAACCGATGCTGCTGCGAGCGACCTATCGTGGCGTGATGTATTTCGAGCCGGTGACTCCCGGCACGACGACCGTCAATATTGACGTTTTCGAGCCAACCAGCAAGCCGAGCGCGATTGACGTCTCCGCGCACGCCATCATCGTGCAGCCGAACGGTGCGAATCTGACGGTCGATGAGGAATTCAGCGTCGACAACAACACCAACCCTCCCGTCGCTTTCTACCGACCGGGTGGGACATTCAAGTTTCTGCTGCCCGAAGGATTTCAGCTTGGCCAGGTTCAGGCAGGCGAGGCTTCCGGATTGCCGGTGATTCAAAGCACCACGGACGTGGGCAAGAACGAGAAGGCCATCGATTACGCGTTTCGTCCCGGATCGAGCCGCGTGGGGATCACCTACAATGTTCCTTATCCGAACAATCAGACGCAGCTCACGTTTTCCTCGCCATATAGTGCAGGAAGGCTCGCCATCTTCGCGCCACCGAGCGTGCAGATTTCTGGCGGTGATTTCGCGCCGGCAGGTTCCGAACAGGGTTTCAACGCTTATATGCGCCAAACGGTCGCGGAAAATACACCTGTGACGGTGGCAATTTCCGGTACGGCACCGCCGCCCGCCGCTGATAATGGCGATGCCAGCGATAACTCGCAGAATCCGTCTGTAAATTCACATGTCGATGACGGCACTCAGGGCACACCCGTCGCGACGGTCACCACGTTGCCGGCGCGCCTCGATAGCCTCAAGTGGATCGTCGTGAGCGGTTTTGGCGCTCTATTCGTGCTGGGCCTAATTTTCGTTTTGCGGCAGCCGCAATTCGCACCCGCGACTCCCGGGGGCGATCTCGCGGCGCCTCCACGCATTGTGGCGTCGCCGTCGCGCGATGCTGCCGCTCCGGCATCGGCGAAAGCAACCGAGCCGGAATCCGAGATCGAACGAGAGGTGCAAGGCAACCTCGACGAGTTAAAAGATTCGCTGTTTCGCCTTGAACTACGCCGCGAAGCTGGGACCATCTCGGAGGAGGAGTACACGCGCCGCCGAGACCGCGTGCAAAAGACCCTGCGCGAGTTGGTAAAAGGCTAGATGGCGGCGCTGGATGGCCTCGCGGAGCACGTGATGACCGGCCCTTCATCCATATCGGTCCCACAGTCCGCGACCTCCGCCGACACAGCGGTAGCTGCGGGCCTTGGCATCTCCTTCGAAAGGATTGAGAAGCGGTTTGGTCCGCTGCTTGCGTTGCGCAATATCTCGCTGGATGTCGCGCCCGGAGAATTCGTGGCCCTCTTGGGCCACAACGGGGCTGGTAAGACAACGCTGCTGCGCATCGCTGCGCTGCTGATGTTGCCTACGAGTGGCCGCGTCCGTTTCAGCGGACAACCGTCGGCGGACTCGCCAAAATCGGCCATCGGAATGGTAGGCCACAGTACGCTTCTTTACGACGAGCTCACAGCCCAAGAAAATCTCGCGCTTTTCGCCAAGCTCTACGGCGTAAACGGCATCGCTGATCGCGTGGCGGAAGCGCTGGCAGCTTGCGGATTGGAATCGCGCGCTGGAAGCATCGTTCGCAATTTCTCGCGCGGTATGCGCCAGCGGCTCGCTATTGCGCGCGCGCTGCTCCATGGACCGCGTTTGCTCTTGCTGGACGAACCCGCAGCTGGCCTGGACCGCCAGGGCGCCGCATGGTTCGCCGAAACGCTCGCGCGGCTGCGCGGCAGCGGGGTAACAATCCTGATGAGCACGCACGCGCGCAACGAATCGCTCGATCTGGCTACGCGCGCCGTTTCACTGTCCATGGGCCGCGTTGAGCACGATAGCGGCCCGGGAGGCGATCCGCGCCCGGTGCTCGCTGCTCTACGGGCGGAGGCGTAGATGTCGACCGCCCGCGCCGCTGCGATCCTGCTCGGCAAGGAACTCCGCCTGGAATTTCGCACGCGCGAACTGCTGAACGCCACGGTCGTCTTCGCCATCATCGTCGTCGTGCTATTCAGTTTCGCCTTCAATCCCACGCCGGACGAATCGCGCCATTATGGTCCCGGATTGCTGTGGATCGCGTTTCTCTTCGCCAGTTCGTTGATGCTGCATCCTTCATTTGCGCGCGAACAATCGAACGACACGCTCGACGCGCTGCGCATGGCGCCCGTTTCGAGCTTCGCCATTTTGCTCGGCAAGATGCTCGCCAATTTTATTTTCCTCGCACTAGCCGAGGTTGTGCTCGTCCCTGTTTTCGCCGTGTTGTACAACGTGTCGATCACGGGGATCGTTGGGCGCCTGGTCGTCGTGCTTATGCTTGGCTCGATTGGAATCATCGTTACCGGCACGGTTTTTTCGGCCATTTCGTCGCATGCGCGCATGCGGGAACTGCTTCTGCCGCTGCTGATGCTGCCGATTCTTGCGCCTTTGCTGATCGCCGCGGTGGAAGCCACGTCCGCGCTTTTTACCACGCAGCCGTATCTTGACCGGACCTGGGTCGCGTTCCTCGGCGGGTTCGACGTCGTGTTTTTGACCGCATCGTGGCTTCTGTGCGATTTTTTAATGGAGGAGTGAGGATTTTGGAGTCCGCATCATGAAGTACCGCATTGCAGGTTCTGCGCTCGCCGCCGCGCTGATCATTTTCGCCGGTTATGCCGCGCTTTATATCGCGCCCGTCGATATGCGCCAGGGCCAGGTCTATCGCATTTTCTTCTTTCACCTCGCGGCGTGGGTTTCCACGTTCACCGCGTTCACCATCGTCTTCATTTCCAATGTCGCTTACCTTTCCACACGCAGCCAGCGTTGGGACAGGCTCGGGGTTGCCGCCGCTGAAATCGGCGTAGCGTGCTGCTCGATCGGACTGATCACCGGCCCGCTCTGGGCGAAGCCAATCTGGGGCATCTGGTGGACCTGGGACGCGCGCCTGACCACGACGTTCCTCATGTGGCTTCTTTATATTTCGTACTTGATGCTCCGCGGTCTGATGGAGGATCCGCGCCGCAGTGCCACTCTTTCCGCCGTCTTTGGCGTCTTCGCCTTCCTGGACGTGCCGCTGGTTTACATGTCCAATCGTCTGTTTCCGACCCAGCATCCCCAGCCGGTCTTCTTCGGAGGACCGAACTCCGGCGTCGATCCCACTATGGCGAAGGTGGTGGTGCTCTGCATGGTCGCCGTGCTGGTGATCATGATTCCCGTCCTTGTTGACCGCTACCGGCTCGAGGGCATGCGCGGCGAGGTGGAAGAGTTGCGGCAAGAAATCGAGTTACGGACCAGCCTGCCGGGAGGCAATGGCCTGGATGCGCAGGCCCGGCCCGTAAAGGAGGTTCTGTGAAGGATTTTCAGTTCTTATTCAGCGCCTGGATCGCCGTTTGGGCCGTATTCTTCATCTATGAGGTCACGGTGGCCCGGCGGCTCTCGAAGCTTCGCAACGAAATCGACCGCCTTAAGCAACAACTCCGGGAAGGCTGATCCCATCCTTCAGGGTGTCCCGCCCTCCGAGTGCCCGTTCCTTGGCGGCTTGTTTTCTTCTTCGGTAACCTGGCCACCTCCTCGCCGGATAACTCTTCTCCTGCCCTTGTCATCCTAGCGATTACTAGGGGTTGCCGCCCCAGGTGGTATACTGCGGATTAAGGTCCGGCAGGAGGCATCCAAATGTCCCACTCATTCGGAACACGCTGGCTGGCGATCCTGACAGCTTGTGCATTTCTCACCACTCCTCTCATGGCTGCTCCGCCCTCCGATAGCAGCAATTCGTCGTCCGACACGACCACCGCGGATAATCAGCCGCTTCCCGAATACACGACGCCTCCTGACGTGAAGCCGGGCAGCGAGGCGGACGTCAATGCCATCGGCCACCGCGGCGTAGGCAAGGGGCTGGATTTTTACTCGCTCGAAAAAGAGATCGCCCTTGGCAAACAGCTCGCGCAGCAGGTGGACCAGGAAGCCAAGTTTATCAACGACCCGGTCGTAGTCGCTTACGTGAACAAAGTCGGCCAAAACCTGGTGCGCAATTCCGATGCGCGCGTGCCGTTCACCATCAAAGTCATCGACTCGGACGTCGTGAACGCCTTTGCGCTGCCCGGAGGTTTTTTCTACGTCAACAGTGGCCTGATCCTCCACGCCGACTCTGAGGCGGAACTGGCCGGCGTGATGGCTCATGAAATCGCTCACGTTTGCGCGCGCCACGGCACGAAGGACGCAACCAAGCAGACCATCACGCAGATGGCCTCTATCCCGGCGATGATCTTCATTCCCTATACCTGGGCTGGCTATGCCATCTACCAGGGAATGAACTTCGCCATTCCGCTTACGTTCCTGCGCTTCTCGCGCCACGATGAGGCCGAGGCGGACTTCCTGGGCACTCAATACATGTGGAAGGCTGGATACGATCCCAATGCCTTCGTGGCCTTCTTCGAAAAAGTCGAAGCGGACGAAAAGAAGCAGCCCGGAACGATTCCCAAAATTTTCGACACGCATCCGCCCACACCCGATCGCATTGAAGCGGTCCAGCACGAAATCGCCACGATCTTGCCCGCTCGCGGTGAGTACATTGAGACCACTTCCGAATTCGACGAGGTAAAGGCCCGACTGCAGCGCATCGACGCGAACCTGCGCGTAAAGAGCTCGAACGGGCCGACGCTGCGCCGCAAGACCAACGACAACAAGGGCGGCAATCAGAATCCAAACGATACCAATAACAACGACAATAACGACGGGCCGCCGACGCTAGAGCGCCGTCCCGATGATCAGCAGCAACCGCAGAACCAGAACCCAAATCAGAATCAGCAGCAGAATCAGAATCAAAATCAGCAGTCGGAGCCGAATCAAACCCAGAATAAGCAGGGAGAATGGTAAGGGGTTAGATAGAGTCTCGCCGGCGTGCGTTCCGGCTGTTGTTCCGCGGAAGGCAGGGTTTCAAGCCTAACGGAATTGGCGCCTGCTTTGAAGTCTTGATCCAGAAGTGTTTTAGTGCGCGTGCGTTTCGGCCACTCCGAGCCGCTTTAGGCCTTCCGTGTAATATCGGCGGTAGAGGATGTCCCACTCTTCGCTGCCCTCCAGAATTTCCTTCTTCTGCGAGCCGATCTTGGCGCGCGCGTCCGCGTCCACCTGCTCTTCGAGTTTTAGCAGCGAAGTAAGAATGTTCACGATTTCCTGGCGGATCGTGTCGCGGTCCTCCACGAAATCGACGTCCGGATTGGCTACAAGATGTTCGATGATGCGGTGAGAGAGTCGTACGGTCTTTTCGCGGGTCAAACGCATGTCAGCGGAGAATCAGTTTCCTTTCGCGAGCCAGCTGGCCTTTCACTTTCTTGTACATCTCCTGGTACGAGACTCCGGTGCGCTGCATTTCGTCGGAATAACGGCTTAGAATTTCGCGCACCTCTTCGTTCAGCCGGTCTTCGATCGTAATTTCCTCGGCCATCACCTGGCGGACGCGCTGCGTGAGCTCTTCGGCACCCTTAGTCTCAATCATTTTGGCGGCTACCAGGCGCTTGACCACTTCCCTGGCCATATAGCCGATGTAGTCCCGGTTCAATAGCATTCAGCGTGGCTCCGATGCGAGAACGGCTCGCAATTGAGTCTACTGGGTGCGCGCGAAAAGTGTCAAGGCAAGTATCCGAGCCGTAATTTCAGCGTTTTGCGCACCCTGAGAGCCGATTTGCCGGTCTTGCCAGAGCGGCGTATAATTTTCAGTTTAGGCGCATGCCAATGGGATCAACTGACAAGCTCCGCCGGGACAAAGCGCCCGCCCAGGGCAGTTCCGCCGTCTTGGCAGCCTCGGCCGCCGAGAACGACAACGCTATCCGCGTGCGCGGCGCGCGCGTTCACAACCTGAAGAATATCGACTTCTCGATCGCCCACAACGCTATCACGGTAGTGACCGGCGTATCCGGCTCCGGCAAGTCCAGCCTCGCCTTCGACACGCTGTACGCCGAGGGGCAGCGTCGGTACATTGAATCGCTTTCCGCCTACGCGCGGCAGTTCCTGGAGCGCATCGAAAAGCCAGACGTAGACGAAGTGACGGGCATCGCCCCGGCCATCTCCATCCGCCAGAAGAACTCGACGCGCAATCCCCGGTCGACCGTTGCCACGGCCACCGAAATCTACGACTATCTGCGCCTGCTTTACGCCCGCGCCGGCCACACTTTCTGCCTGCGCTGCGGTGAGGAAGTCCGGAAAGACACGTTCGACGAGATCGCCACTCGCATCATGGCGCTCCCCGAAGGCACTCGCTTTTACGTGCTCTACGATCTGAAAATCGCGCCCGATCCCGCCGCCATACCCCGCCGATCGCGCGCGACAACAGCTGCGAAGCCGAGTCCGGACGCGGTACGTCAGACTCTCGCCGGCCTGCGCAAGCGGGGCTTCAATCGCCTGTATCAAGGCGGACGCGTCTTTGAATTCGCCACGCCCGAGGACCTGCTCGATATCGACTTCTCGGAGCCTGTTTGGGTGCTTGTGGACCGCCTGGCGCTCTCGCCGGAAATTCGCTCGCGGTTGGTCGATTCGATCGAAATCTGCTACCGCGAGGGACATGGCGAAGCCATCATCGAACTGGCCGCTGATCCCGCCGCCGGTGCTGATTCGCCGCGGCGCATGACTTTCAGCGAGCGCTTCACGTGCAAGAAATGCGGCGCCACCTACCAGGAACCCGAGCCACGCCTTTTCTCGTTCAACAACCCCTATGGGGCATGCCCGCGCTGCCAGGGTTTCGGCAACACCGTAGATTTCGACCTCGATCGCGTCGTCCCGGACAAAAGCAAATCGCTCGCCGACGGCGCCATCGAGCCCTGGACGAAGCCTCGCTACCGCGCGCTAGCGGCCGAATTGAAAAAGTTCGCGCGCGCGAAGGCTATTCCCATCGACGTTCCATTCCGCGAGCTTACGGCGGCGCAGCGCGATACACTCGTCGAAGGCGACAAGAAGGAAGGCTTCCCAGGCATCAAGGGGTTCTTTGAATGGCTGGAGCGCAAGAAGTACAAGCTTCATGTCCGCGTTTTTCTGAGCCGTTATCGCGGTTATGCCACTTGCCTCGATTGCGGCGGCACGCGCCTGCGCGCCGAGGCCCGCGCCGTGAAAATCGCCGGCCGCTCGATCACGGAAGTCTGCCAGATGACCGTCAAGAAGGCCCGGCCGTTCTTCGATAGCTTGCAGCTGAGCGCCGCCGAAATGTCGATCGCCGAAAAGGTGCTAGAAGAAATTCAGCAGCGCCTTCGTTTCCTGGATGAAGTTGGCCTCGATTATCTGACGCTCGACCGGCTCACCTCCACGCTTTCCGGCGGCGAAGCGCAGCGCATTCAGCTTGCCACTTCCCTCGGTTCGCGGCTTGTGGGCGCTCTCTACGTTCTCGACGAGCCCTCGATCGGCCTGCACCCTCGCGACACCAACCGCTTGATCGAAATTCTTAGAGGGTTGCGCGAGCTGGGTAACACGCTGCTGGTAGTCGAGCACGACCCGGATACCATTCTCGCAGCCGATGACGTAATCGATCTCGGTCCCGGCGCGGGCGAACATGGAGGCCAGATCATCTTCGCCGGTTCGCGCGATGCCCTGCTCAAAGACGTGCATTCGCTCACCGGGCGTTATTTGCGCGGAGAGGCGCGCATCTCCATTCCTCAGCGCCGCCGCAAGCCTCAAGGCAAAGTCCTGAAGATCATCGGTGCGCACGCGCACAACCTGAAGAATATCGACGTGATGATTCCGCTCGGTGTGCTCGTGGCCGTAACGGGAGTTTCCGGCTCCGGCAAATCCACGTTAGTTCACGACGTGATTTACAAGGCCCTCGAAGCCAAGCGAACTGGCGGCAACTGGCGCGCCTATTGCGACCGCATCGAAGGCGACGCCGCAATTCAGGCCATCGAGATGGTCGACCAATCGCCCATTGGACGCACGCCGCGTTCCAATCCCGCCACGTATCTAAAAGCATTCGACCCAATACGCGACGTTTTCGCCGCCACGCCCGACGCTAAAAAGCGCGGCCTCAGTGCGGGACATTTCTCCTTCAACATCCCCGGAGGCCGCTGCGAAGCCTGCCAGGGCGACGGCACCGTGACCGTTGAAATGCGCTTCCTCGCCGATGTCGAACTGGTTTGCGAGGAATGCCACGGGACGCGCTACAAAAGCAGCGTGCTCGAAGTGCTGTATCGCGAAAAGAATATCCACGACGTGCTGCAAATGACCGTTCGCGAGGCCCTCATTTTTTTCGCGAACAATCCCAAAGTCATCAGTCGCCTACGCGTTCTCGACGAAGTCGGCCTCGGTTATCTCCGCCTCGGTCAATCCGGCACCACGCTCTCCGGCGGCGAGGCACAGCGCCTGAAGCTCGCCGCGCATCTAACGCGCGAGGCCACCAGCGGGATCCTGTATATCTTCGACGAGCCAACTACCGGCCTGCATTTCGACGATATTCAGAAGCTGCTCACGTCATTCCGCAAACTCATCGACGCCGGGGCATCGGTCCTGATCATCGAGCATAATCTCGATCTGATTAAATCCGCCGATTGGGTGATCGACCTCGGCCCCGAGGGCGGCGACGCGGGCGGCCGCGTCGTTGCCGCGGGCACCCCCGAGCAGGTTGCCCGCAATCAGCAATCGCACACCGGCAAATTCCTGGCGCGCGTTCTGGCGCAAGACGACGGTAATCATCGCCACGCGGCGCCTGCATCCGATGCCGCCGCCAACGGTGCCATCAACAAATGAATTTCACTGTGAGAGCCGGTCTGCCCATCGCGCTTTTTGTGGCGACAGGACTGCTCCCGGCAAGGGCGCAAAACACGAGCGCCAGCCGCACGCGGGTTCATCACGATGCCGCCGCTGCCGAACTCAATCGCCTGCTCGATGACGCGCAAACCGCTGTCCAGCAGAAGGACTACGAATCCGCCGTCAAGGATTATCAGCAATTTCTAGCTAAACAACCGGATGACGCCACGGTTCACTTCGACCTCGGCTACGTGTACACGGCGCTCAATCGCACCGATGATGCAAAATCTGAATACGAGAAAGCCATCTCGCTCGATCCTAAGATGGCCGCCGCTTATCTCAATCTCGGCCTCACTCTTCTGCCGGATCGCCCGGCGGACGCCGTCGGTCCGCTCCAGCATGCCGCGGACCTCATGCCCGATCAGGCACGGCCGAAGTTCTTGCTTGCCACCGCCCTCGACCGCAGCGGCAAGCTTGATGACGCTATCGTCCAATATCAAGCCGCCGAGAAAATCGACGCCAAGGATTTCGATGTTCATCTGGCGCTTGGCTCGGCGCTCCTGCGAAACAAGCGCCCCGCTGAGGCCGAACCTGAGTTTCGCGCCGCGCTCGCGCTCCAGCCCGATTCCGATGAAGCGCACCTCGGCTTAGGTCAGTGCCTCATCGCCCAAAAGAAAGATCAGCCTGGCACCGTGGAGTTGCAGACCTACTTAAATTCTCATCCCGCGGACGCAAAGATTCGCATCGAGCGCGCCGCAGCTCTTGTCGATCTCGGTAATTTGGACGAAGCGATGGCTGAACTCGACCGCGCCGCCACGCAAGGGCCGGAAAGCGCCAATGCGCTCGAACTTCGCGCCCGAATCCTCTTCACGAAAAAACAATTTGCGACTGCCGTGCCACCCCTTCAGCAGGCAGTCGCCCGTCAACCGCAAAACGCCAACTTTCGTGCCCTCCTGGGCCACGCTCTGCTGCAAGCGAAGAATTATCCCCAGGCCGTCAGTCAGCTTCTGGTGGCAAATCATCTCGATCCCACCGCCAACGACGTGCTTGCCGATCTCGCCCTCGCCGAATACAACACCCAAAACTACGCGGCTTCGCTACAGGCTCTCGACCTGCTTTCTCAGCGCGTATCGCTGCCTCCTGAGAGCTGGTTTCTTCGCGGCGCCTGTTACGATAAACTAGGTCAGCCGGAGCAGGCCCTGGACGCGTATCAGCGTTTTCTGCGGCTGAATACAAACGAGAACAGCGATATGTATTTCGAGGCCAGTTCCCGCGCTCGCGCCCTCACGCGCGAGCTAAAGGACAAAAAGAGGTAGCGGCGGTGGCTCCATACCTCCCGATTGCCGGAGGCCTCTTTTTCGCGGCGCTCGTCCTAAGCCCCGCCATCCCACGCGAGAATACTCCCGAGCTTCGCGCGCGGTACGAGCGTGAAACCAATCCCGTCCACAAAGCCGAACTGATGCAGAAAATCGGCGCTGCCGAGTTCCGCGAAATCGAAAAAGATGTGGCTGACCGGCAATTCGATTCCGCCGCTCAGGTCCTCGATCAGTACCACTCCGAGGCCGAGGAATGTTCGAAGGAGCTTGACCAGACGAACATCAACGCCGTAAAGAAGCCGGCTGGCTTCAAACAGCTGCAGATCTCGTTGCGCGAATCGCTGGAGCGTCTCGACCGGATGATCCCAACGATGACAGCCGACGAGCAGGCGCGTTTTCGCCATGATCGCGATGACCTCGAAGAGCTAAACAGCCATCTTCTTCAGGAGCTCTTCCCCGGTCCGCGGTCCCGCCGCAATTACCACCACATTCCTCTGCCCTAGGAGGTAGCCATGCGCTCTCGCCTTATCTCGATCACCGCGAGTGCCGCCGCGTTCCTCGCCCTGCTGCTTGGGGCCGCCAAGATGGCCACAGCGCGCCCTCAACTTCACGATTACCTGAGCGATGAAGAGGCCGGCAAAATTCGCGAAGCGGCCACACCCTCGGATCGCATCAAGCTCTATATGTCCTTCGCCGAAGACCGCCTCACTAAATTCGATTATGAACTCAACCGCACCGCCGCAGAACGTGACCGCAGCGAAGTCTTGAATGGGTTGCTGCACGGTTACGAAGGCTGCATGGACGACGCCTCGGACGAGATCGACGATGCCACCAGGACGCAGGCGGATATCAAAGTCGCGCTGAAATTAATGGATGAAAAGAGCAAATCGTTCTTGTCGCGCCTGCAAAAATACAGTAAAAAGGGGCGATACCTCAGCGATTACAGCGATACTTTGCAAGACGCCATCGACAGCACCACGGACGCGATTTCAGCAGTGGCTGACGCGCAGAAAACCATGCTGCCAGCGGTCGTGCGCCGAAAACAGTGAAAAGACCTCGCGGCCATAACAGGCGCGTTCCCGGCGGCGACAGGATTTTCCAGCGAATCTTCACCCGCCTCGGATGCCACGGCCGCCCGCCGCAATTCTTGGTTGAATTTCATCCGTATGCCGGTCTTACGCATACAGTCCGTTTGCGCGGCGAGACCGCTCATGTCCGCCTCTCCGACGTTCTGCGCCGCGCGCCCGTACCGGTCATTGAATCAGCTGCGGCAATTCTGCTCGGCCGCCTCTACCGCCGACGCCCTCCCACCGGCTTACTCGATATCTACCGCCAGTTCGCTCATTCCATTAGGACGCGCGCGCAGATCTTAGCGCTGCGCCGCAGCCGCGCCCGCAAACTCGATCTGCATCCCGCTGGCTCGCACCACAACCTCCATGAAATGTATGAGCACCTTAACGCGCGCTATTTCGAACGCGCGCTTCCTTATCCCCGCTTGGGATGGAGCACTCGCTCCTGGCGCGCTCAGCTGGGGTGCTTCGATCCAGCCCTGAATCAGATCGTTATCAATCGCGCGTTGGATCGCCGGGAGGTGCCGGGTTACGTGGTCGGCTACGTGCTCTACCACGAAATGCTCCATCAAAAGCATCCGGTAAGGTTCGAGCGCTGCCGCCGCGCATCACACTCGGTCGAATTTCGCCTTGAAGAGCGACAGTTCTCTGATTACACGCGCGCCATGAAGTTTCTCAAGCATTTCAGCACCACTCGCCGCCGCTAACCTGGAGCCGCTTAGTCCCGGTTGCGGGACAGCTCTTCGACTTTTTTCCGGATTTTTTTATCGTCGCGGGCGTTGGGAAATTCCTTGAGGTAAGCCTGATATGTTTCCAGCGCGTGTGTCCGGTCACCCTGCTTGTCGTACGATTCCGCTAGCAGCAGCCGCGCTTTCGCGTCTTTCGGATCCAATTGGACCGCTTCCTCCAGCCTGGAAACCGCCGCGCCGTAGTCACCTTTGTGCATGTAGAAAGTGCCTACATCCACATCCTTTGCGGCACGCGACGCATTAGTGAGAGCCTGCTGCTGTTGCGCTTGCAGCGTTGCCGATGACGAGCTTTGTTGTCTCCCGATCGCCGCAGCCGGGAGGCACATCGCAACAATCGCTACTACAGCCATCGCCATCCATAAGGACGCTCTGGCTACTGGGCTCTCGAAGGCGCGGCGAAAGGACTTTCGGTTCACGGTTCTGTGCCTTCCTGGTTTCCCTTCAAC
>JASHWB010000088.1 GCA_030044295.1 Candidatus Acidiferrales bacterium | reverse complement strand
CTGGTCATCGCCGTCATATCCGCATCCAGCCCTTCCGACGCCGTCGCGATCGACAGCAATTGCCTCACCGCGCTTCCCACTACCATCGGCACTCCCAGCGCATCCGCTTCGCCCATGCACAATCGGATGTCCTTGTTTAGCAAGCCGATGCCGAATCCGTAGCTGAACGTCCGCGAAATCACGTGCTGCTTGATTTTGTCCTGCGTCGCGCTGTTGCGCGCCGTCCCGGCGTTGAACACGTCCACGATCAATGATGGATCGAGGCCTGCCTTCACTCCCATTACCACCGCTTCCGACGTGATCGCCATCGCCGTCGCCGAAAGCAAATTGTTCAACAACTTCATCGTTTGGCCTTGTCCTGGCTGCGTCCCCACCACGAATATTTTCCCCAGGTTTTCCAGAACCGGCTTGACCATCGCCAGCGCGCTTTCAGGACATGACAGCATCACCGCCAGCGTTCCCTTCTCCGCGCCTTTGATTCCGCCGCTCACCGGCGCGTCAACAGCGGTGATCCCTTTCGTTGCCAAACCCTCAGTCACTTGTTTCGCCACTGTTGCGCCTGTCGTCGAGGTATCGATGAAGATCTTCGCGCGCTTGCCTTCGATAATGCCCTTCGGCCCTAGCGCCACTGCGTGCACGATCGGCGGCGTTGGCACGCTCGCAAATACAATCTCCGCCGCCGACGCAACCGCTGCCGGCGAATCCACCGCCGATGCACCCGCCTTCACCAACGGTTCCATCGCCGCTTCCGCCGGATCGTAAATCGTCAACGCGTATCCGGCGTCGATCAATCTGCGCGACATCCGCGCGCCCATCTTTCCAACGCCCACAAACCCCAGACTCGGCTGCGCCATCTCGCTCCTCTCACTCAATTTGCTGCTCTATTCGCGGTCCGCATTATGCTCCTTTTCCTCGCCGTGAAGCGCGTCAGTTTGAATTTTCTTGACCGTGACACAAGCAGTCAAAATTCACCCCCCAGCACGCCACGCCAGTCACAATTGACGTTCCTCTGTCCCTGGTACATGCTATCCCACCCCTTGCAAGCGCTTGCAAGTCGGGTAACGGGTGCCTTTAGATTTTCTAGGTTGTGACACGGGCAGTCAAAATTCAGGCTGGCCAGCTACTCAAGATGAAGGGGCCTGCGTGCCTATCGAACCATTTGAAGTGTTCGCGATTCGGTACGGCCATCTCGGCAATCGCAATCCTGCCGAGAATTTCATCCCCGCCGACCCGCACGAATTCGCCTCCGACCTCGACTACTTCGTCTGGATCGCGCGCCGCTCTGACCGCACGTTCGTCTTCGACACCGGCTTCGCCAAGGAAGCAGCTGATCGCCGCCGCCGCGAATGGCTTCGCCACCCCGTCGATTCCCTGCGCCTCATCGGCGTCGATCCCGAACGCGTCACCGACGTCATTATCACCCATCTCCATTACGATCACGCCGGCAATCTCGACCGCTTCCCGCTGGCGCGCTTTCATCTTCAAGATCGCGAGATGGCGTTCGCCACCGGCCGCTCGATGTGTCATGGCGTGCTGCGTGCGCCGTTCGATCTCGAAAACGTCCTTCAGATGGTCCGCCACGTCTATTCCGAGCGCGCCGCATTCCACGACGGCGATTACGAACTCGCCCCCGGCCTCACCATGCACCGAGTCGGCGGACATTCCGCCGGTCTGCAGAGCGCCCGCATCTGGACGCGCCGCGGATGGATCGTCCTCTCATCCGACGCTGCACACCTCTACGATAATTTCGAAAAGCGCCGTCCCTTTCCCATCGTTTACAACGTCGCCGAAATGCTCGAAGGTTTCGATCTTCTGTACCGCCTGGCCGATTCTTCCGCACATATCATCCCCGGCCACGACCCGCTCGTCATGCGCCGCTATCCCGCGCCCAGCTCCGATCTTGACGGCATCGCCGTCCGCCTCGACGTTCCACCTATTGCAGGCTGATCCTCCCAAGGGCCGACATTGTGCGTAGATGCACTGCACGCTGTACCCGCCTTCAGGCATTACGCGCGACGCATCGTCAAATTCGTGCCTTTTCGTGTAGCGCTGCTCTTCAGGGCAGCAGGCGATCAGCGACAAGCCACTCGCGATAGCATCCCGCTAATCTACTGCGCATGTTTTGCCTTGTACCGTCTCACCCATGACGTAGAATACCCACGCAAAAAAGCGATCGACGCAGAGGCTCATAAAGATGAAATTTGGCAGCTCTTTTCTCATGCAGCTCCCCCGGCCTTGGAATAGCGAATCCGAGCGCAAAATGCTCTCGAATGCGCTCGAACAGGCCGAGCTCGTTGATCGCGCCGGCTTCGACTATGTCTGGTCCACCGAACACCACTTCCTCGAGGAATATTCGCACTCCTCGACGCCGGAACTTTTCCTCGCCGCCTGCTCGCAGCGCACTCGCAATGTCCGCCTCGGCCACGGCATCGTTCAGACGCCTCCCAACGTCAACCACCCAGCCCGTATCGCCGAACGCATCGCTGCACTCGACCTCCTCAGCAACGGCCGATGCGAATTCGGTACCGGCTCCGGCGCTACCATCACCGAACTTGGCGGCTTCAATGTCGCGCAGCCTGAAAAAAAGGCCGCGCAGCTCGAAGGCTTTCGGGTCGCCGTGCGCATGTTAGTCGAAGATCCTTTCACCGGCTTCGACGGCAAATACGTCAAAGTCCCGCCTCGCAATGTCGTTCCCAAGCCTCTTCAAAAGCCTCACCCTCCGCTCTGGATGGCATGCTCGCGCCGCGAATCGATCCTAGACGCCGCTCGCCTCGGACTCGGGGCTCTCACCTTTTCCTTCGTCAGTCCCGACGAAGCCCGTCAGTGGGTGCACGATTACTACAGCACCATCGAAAACGAGTCGATTCCGCTCGGCTACGCGGTTAATCCCAATTTCGCGGTCGCAGCGCCATTTCTCTGCCATCCGGACGAAACCTATCTGCGTAAAATCGCCGATGAAAACTATGGCTTCTTCCTTTACGCTCTCGGCCATTACAGTTTCTTCGGCGAGCATCGTCCCGGCAAAACTCAGATATGGAACGAGTACAAGACCAATCCCAACGGCAAAGCGGCTGCTCCGGAGTCCTCAGCTCAAACTTGTGTCGGCACGCCCGACGTCCTCCGCCGCCGCCTGCGCGAATTCGAAGACGCCGGGATCGACCAAGTCTGCTCTATAGGTGCCGTGGCGAACATCCCCCACGAACTCTACTGCTCCACAATCGAACTCTTCGCCAAGGAAATTCTTCCCGAATTTAAAGACCGTGAATCGGCCAACGCGCGGCGCAATTCCGAACGTCGCGCGCGCATCTCCGAAAAAGCCATGGCGCGGAAGCCGAAAGAAGCGTCAGTCGAAGTCGACATCGCAATCCCGTCCGCCGGTCACCACTAACTGCCCTGGGTGAGGGCCGGCCGCCGCATTCTCGGCCGCACCGAAATCATCCTCGGCTGGGCCATCACGCTCCGCCCGCAATTCCTTCTTCGCCACCGTCTTTCCGTAGAGGCTGCGCCGTGCTGCTTCATCGCCCTCGCACCTAATCGGAATGTATCTGTGCGTCTCTCTTTTGCGCGTGCCGCATCCTTCGCGATTCTTGCAAAGGGTGCGGATCCTCCGCGTGAGTCGCGAGCCACCCGCGGATGGCAGAGTATCGTCGCTCGTTTGAACAGTCAGCAGTGGGATTCCGTTTTCCGTTTTCCGTTTTCCGTTTTCCTTGCCTCTGCGTCTCTGTGCCTCCGTGGCCAGCGGAGCTGTGCTAGAATCTCGCCCTCATGAATCGCGCGGGAGATTTCCTCGGCAACGTCATTCGACGCATCAACCACCCGGACGCCACTCTCGCATGGCTCGAAAGCGCCTGGCCATCCGTCCTCGGCCCGCAACTCGCTTCGCACACGCACCCGCTCCGCTGCGTCAATCATCGTCTGGAACTGTCCGCCGATAGCGCCGCTTGGCAAACGCAGCTCGCCAGTATGGAAGTTGATCTTCGCGCCCGCATCAACGCCGCCTGGGGAGGGACCCTCGTCCGGGAGGTGAAATTCGTTCCCGGCGCCGCAAGCCGCCGTGCCATCTCCCGCGAGCTCGACAACTCCCACACCCCATTCATCCGCCGCCGCACCTAGCGCCGCTTGTCCCGTCGCAGGCACGCCGGGCCCCTACATGAAGTTTTTTGTGTGGTAAACGGACATCTGCGTGGCCGCTTCGGATGCGAAGCCGAGTGACTGTAGCCGCTCCCTCCGCGCGCGATCCATCTCCCGATGAAGCTGCGCGACCCGGCTCGCGCCCGCGCGAATCTGCTTCGGTTCCACGCCCCCGCCCGCCATGATTGTCAGCGCGTCGTGTACGTACGGGCTCAGTCCCGAAATCGACGCCAGCATGCGGCTGCGCCGCTCTACCGCCGCAGCCATCGACGCGCGCCTCTCCGGCTCTCGCTCGAACACGTACCGCAGATGCTCCATCCCGAACGCCACGTGTCGCGCCTCGTCCCGATGCGCCAGCAGCGCCAAGGCGCTCGTCGTAGGATCGGGCGCGTACTCGCCGATAAACTTCAACAACGTCAGAAATGTCCCCTCGCCCATCACGCACAGCAGAAACGTTGCTGTCGTGAAATCCGGCTCTTCCACCAGTGTTTTCAGCGAAAGTTGCCCGCTCATTGCAGTGATGCCCAGTCCGGTCTCGCCCGCTTCCGCTCGTCGTGTGAACGCTTCCGCGTGTCGCGCCTCGTCAGCCACCTGCATCGCCAGCACTTCCACCACCTCGCGATAATGCGGATGGATCCGTGCGATAAACCGTGCCGGCACGTAGAGCGCCGCGAACTCGTTCTCCGTCAGGAACGTCATGATTTGCGCCACGCTCGTTTCCACTTCGGGCGCCAGCTTAGGCAATTCGTTCCACGGAATGTCCCGCGCCGCCGACCACTGCCCCGCCACCGCTTGCTTGTAAATCGCGTTCAGCTCTCGCGCCCACACGTCGCGCTTTTCTCGCAGTGTGAAGCCGAACTTCGGCCCTCCCGCCTCAATCCGCGCTCCTCGAGGCGCCAGCCCCCAGCTAGGCTCCGCCGATTCGCAAATTTCCGTTCGTGATGTGCTCGTCGCGGGAATCGCCGCCGATGCCTCAATCCGGTACGTATGCGCCACGCCTTGCGCCAGGTCGCAACGGTGCCCTTCTTTCCGGCACCATGCCGCCAGCGCTTCGGCAAACTCCGCGGAATCTCCGCGAACTTCCAGCCACTCCCCTGCCGCCATCTGTCCCAGCTTCCGCCGCAGCAACACCGTCGCGCCTTCGTGCAGCGCCAGATCTTCCAGATCCAACAGCTCTTTGGGCCTCGCCTTTGGCATCCTTGTATTTCTTTGGCGCCGCTCAGTTTCCCGCGCTCGACGCCGCCTCTCCGTAATACTGAAAGCGCCGCACCGCTCTCTCGAGCGGGACGTACCCGGTCGTCCGCCCCGGCAGCCACCGTTTCAGTCCTTCCATTTCCATATACGGCCGGATTGCAGGATCCTCGTACTTCATCGCCAGCAGAACCTCGACGAACTCCTGCACCCCTTCCATCGCCACTCCCGCGGGAACCGTGAAATTGCAGTGGTCGAATTGCGGCGTGCTCGTCAGCACTCGCGTCGTGCCGGGATCGAGCGTTCCTTCGTTGATGAATAGGCTATAGTTCCCGTCCAGCACGCACGCGGCATCAGCCCTTCCCTCCGCTAGGGCCCGCGCCGCGTCCCGCTCGCCCCCAACGTGATCTCCGTGCTTTCCCACCATCACGTTGTGATAAATCACTCGGCAATCTATTCCCGGTTCTAGCCCCGCTTCGGCAATGGTCTCCAGCGGTATGAGCGTCGCCTGCGGTGAATCTGACGCGCCCACCGCGATTTTTTTTCCCTTCAGATCCTGTAAAGTTTTCACCTCTCCCCGGTCGCCCACGATGATTTTCGTCGTTAGGTCCCTGTCTGAATCCCTCATCGCCACAGCCCGGCAGGCGCCCCCGCTCATCGTTTGGCTCTTTACCCAGGCCAGGGGCGAGTTCCATGCCACATCGACTGCTCCCGAAAGATTCGCTTCTACCTGTGCGTCATACGTTGAGTACAGTACGTAATCAATCGGCACTCGCCGCGCCGCAAAATACTCCTTGAATCCCTCCCAGATCGTCACTACTTTCGGATCGTATGCCACAGCGCCGATCCGCAGTGCGCCACCGCTCGTTTTGTTGGCCATGTCTCTCTCCTACGGCTCGATCCTTTCTAGAACAACGGAATCCCCAGGGACGCCTTCCCGACGAAGTCTTTAAGCACGTCACTTGCGGGAGCCATCACCGCAGCTGCTTGCGCGTCCCGGAACATCCGCTCCAGTCCGCCGCGCTTGCCGAACGCCCAACCGCCGCCCAGCGTCATCGCTCGCGAAACGATTCCTAGGCAGGATTCCGAGGCCTTCGCTTTCACTCCCAGCACGTCGATCATCGCCGCTGGATCGCCTGCCATTGCTTTGCCAATCGTTTCATTCAGATATGCCTTTGCTGCATTCAATTCGATGGCCATCTCTGCCACCAGAAACTGCACTCTCGGTATCGACGCCAGCGCCGCGCCACCCGCTTGCTCGTACTTCCGTTCGCGCACCCTGGTCGTGATCAAATCGAATGCCGCCGAGGCGATTCCGATCGATATCGAGGCTACGCCAATCTGAAAGTGTGGCAGCACTACTTCCAGCATGGTCGGGAAACCGCTGCCTTCGTCCCCGATTCGCGCTTTATCATCCACGCTTACATCGCTGAGGGTCGCCGGCGCGCTCGCATTTCCCGCCAGCCCCAGCCCTTCGAACTTGCCCCGTACCGTGAATCCTCCGGCCCCTTTCGGCACCAAATACAAGTTCACGTCCGTCGGGCCGCTCGCACCAGCCCTCCGTGTAGACACCACATAGCTGTCCGCCTCGCCGGCGCTCGTCACGAAGCTCTTATTCGCGCTCAGCAGCTTCCCGCTGCCATTCTGGCGCGCCTCGCTCACCGGCATGTAAAAGTGCCCGCCTGAACCGGCTTCGCTGAATGCCAGCGTTCCCAAATGCTCGCCCCGCGCTGCTCCCGGCAGCACAGACTTCTTCAGCTCGTCGCTCCCTTTCGCCGCAATCGTGGCCATCGCGCAATAATGCATCAGCGTGACCATGGCTGTGGAAGCGCATCCGCGCGCTTCCATCTCCAGCGCCCTAGCCATGTCCGGGATGGTTCCGCCTGTCCCGCCGAATTGTTGCGGGATCAGCAACCCGAGTATTCCCGCAGCACCCAGGGCCTTTAGATTTTCGCGCGGAAAGCGGCGCGTCTGGTCGATCTCGTCCGCCCGTGGCGCCAGCACCTCGCGCGACGCCTTTTCGTTTGCTGCTAGGACTGCCTCGATCTCTGCCATGTGTCCTCCGCGATCATCTGTGGTGGCTTGGCCACGAAGCTCCTTCGGCGGACAAGTTCGCGCCCCCGAAAAAGGAGAAAGCCCTTACGGATATTGTAGTGAGCCGGTTTGAATTTTCTTGCTCGCGAAACAGGCAGCAAAAGTTCAGACTGACCCAGTACGACGGATATTGCCAGGTTCCGTTCAGATGGAAGAAGAGTTTAGCGGCCGCCGGGCGCTGCCCTGGGCGCTGGTTCAAGTGAAGCCCGGTCCGTTCGAGTGAACGGTCGTCACGTTCTCGCTCGCGAGGTAAGCGGTGCTTTGCATCGGATGCGTGCTCTTGCTGTGCGCGCGCCGCAGTATACGCGCTTCCCCCTGCCTTGCCAACCACAGCCCGGGCCTCGGTCAAGCAGTCGAAGTTCAAACTGACCAGGCTGTACCGCTTTCTGCTTGAGTTTCGGCGATGCCTGTGCTAACGATAGTTGTTTTTAGGTTCGCTCCTAGCGAGTATGGGGAAGCGGGCGAAGGTTGGCGCACGATCCTAAGTACGGCGCGGAAAGGGCGCGATGACATCGGGAAGGAAGAGCGAAATGTCCATGCAAAGAGTCACCACCCTGCCGCATAACGACTGGCCTCTTTCGCCTTCTCTTTGCTTCTTGGCTCCAAATTCCCGTCTGGAAATCGCCAACAAAGGGCGGAACACTCAATCGACCTTCGACGCGCGTAAGTCACTGACAAACAAGGTGGATCCATTTTCAAGGGCGGAACGTCCCGGTGCATCAGAAAATCACGCTCTCTTGGGAGCGCCGCAGTCATGAAAATCACCCGCGAAGACGTTCTCCGCGTCGCCGAACTCGCCCATCTCGGGCTTTCTGCGGACGAAGTCGAGACCTACCAGAAGCAACTCGACGCGATTCTCAGCTATGTGGACAAGCTCAACGAACTCGATGTCTCGACTGTCGAGCCCATGGCCCAAGTCCTCTATGCCGCTCCGGGCTCCAATGCCCATCCAGAGCTCCGTGAAGACGCCCTCCGGCCCTGCGACGTCTCCGAGCCAGTCCTTACCCAAGCCACCGATTCCGCGAAGCCTTTCTTTCGCGTTCCCAAGGTGATCGACCGGTGAACGCATCGGCGTCGTGGACCGTCGCCAGCGTGCGCGCCGCGCTCCTCGCCAAGGAAATCTCCGCCCGCGAGCTCGCCGATCAATATTACGTCCGCATCGACCGTCGCAACTCTGAGCTAAATGCATATCTAACACTCTCGCACGAGCGCGCCTACGCCCAGGCTGATCGGATCGATTCCGCCGTCTCTCGCGGAGAAAACTTGCCCCCTCTTGCTGGCGTTCCGATCGCCATCAAAGACGTCATCAGCACG